>SLOC01000074.1 GCA_007132685.1 Candidatus Saccharimonadota bacterium
ATTTTAGGTTTTTGTTTTTCCATTTCTTTTATACATTTTTATTAATGATTTATTGGAGATAGAATAATAAACATATTAGCATATTGTTGCGTCATAGTCAAATAGCGTATAATCCTTTCGATTACTCGTGCATAGCAAAGAGAATGTCCCCTAGCGATGTGTCTATAGATTTATTGGTCGATTACCCAGAGCTTGTGTTTGCTACCAGCGACAGGAGTTCTGAGTCGCTCTACTAACACGTTGCCTTCGTGCCAATCAGTTATTAGTTCACTTGGGGCGTGACCCTGTTCAGCAACAGCTTGATCAATAATTTTTCTCGCTAGGTGATACCGCTCTCTTATTTCGTCTTGTGTCTCTGGCGCAATTGGACCACCGAATTCTGCTATCACTCCTTTGCGCTCTAACTCTGACGAATCATCTGGATGCAGGATATGACCGACATTGACTCCACTATCAACCTTTTGCATCAATACATATTGCATATCTGAGTGTTGAGGCTCAATAAGCGCATAATGAGTTGCCACATCGATCCAGCGAGGCACTGATCCGGACTCTATTGAAAAACTTATAAGATCGAGTCGCTCAAGCATGTCTTGCATAGAGTGTGCTCTCGTCTCTTTCATGACTAGCTCTCGATTGACTGAATATATTCGAGAGTTTGACCCCTCAGCAAAGAATTCACGAATGACACTACCTACCAGCGCAGTTCGGCCAATTGCTTCGTTCAAATACGTACTTATGAGGGCGTCTACTTCAGGTTGTTCGTCCAGAAGCTCTTGTCCCCGGCTAGTCATTAGTATCTTGCAATCCGAAGCTTCATATCGTTCCCAGCTTGCACCATCAGGCCGTGAAATTGTTTCGATGTGTTTCAGCATACCATCCTCGTAACTGCTCAAATACTTCTAAATATAGAATCAATAATAATTCTCAAACAATAGCATATTTTTGTTTATTTAGCAATTACTTTTTATGGTTTTTGAGGAGTTTTTTGATTGTCTCGACTTCGTTCCAAGGTTCGAGTTTACCACCCATGTTGCGTGAATCCTGGTGGCCGATTCCGGTCACGTACACGATGTCGTCCTTTTTTGCCGCCTTCAGCGCCGCAGCAATCGCTTTTTCACGATCACTTATCTCTTTTGTTTTGCTAATACCTTTGCCTTTTTTGATACCCTTCATGACCATCTTGCGAATAGCTGCGGGGGCTTCGGTGTAGGTTTCGTCGTCCGTTAGATAAATCTTATCAGCATGCTTGGCCACTGCTTCGCCCATCTTGGGGCGCTTATCTTTGTCGCGGTCACCCGTCGCGCCAAACACTGCCAATACCCTGCCCTTTGTGCTCACCTGAAGCGATACGAGTGCTTTCTCAAGCGCATCTGGAGTTACTGCATAATCAACAAATACACCAAACGATTGACCCGCTTCGACTGGCTGCATACGGCCTGGCACCTGGTCCATTTTGGATAACCCTGTAGCGATAGTCGAAAGCTTAAGCCCTAGCACTGAGCCTGTCGCCGCAGCTGCTGCAGCGTTCGACACGTTAAACATACCTATCATCGGCAGTTGTACAGTGGCTTTTTCACCATCGAGAGATAACTGAAACTCCGTGCCTTTTTTGCTTGCTTTTACGTCGCTGATACGCACATCGCTGCCGTTCTTTTCACCGTACGTTTGGGGTAAGCCGACGCTTTGTTTCTCGAAGTAACCATACTTCGGGTCGTCACGGTTTAATACACAGTATGTGGGATTTAGGTAGCGATTAAATAGACGGGCCTTCATCGCAGTGTATTCTTCCATGCTCCCGTGATAATCCAGGTGATCCTGCGACAAATTAGTAAATACTGCGACCTCTATCGGAACATTCATGACTTTATGTTGATGCAAGGCGTGGCTTGTTACCTCGAGCACCACATAATCAGCACTGCTATCTTTAGCCTTTTTGAAAAAACTAAGCAATTCACTCGTAATTGGTACGGTGGTGTGTCGCGTATTCACCTCTTGCTTACCATCAACTTCAACTACGGCAGTCGTAAATAGTGCAGTCTTGTAGCCAGCATTTTTAAGCATGCTATTTATCATCATGCAGGTAGTTGTCTTACCGTTGGTTCCGGTCACTCCGATAATCTGTAGATCGCGTGCTGGATACCCATAACGCATCTGCATCGCGTGAATGCGACTTTTCCTATACGTCTCTTCGGCAACCTTGGTGCCAGCAGATGGCAACACTTTGCGAACGACTTTTTTCGGGTTCATAGCCATAGCTCTATGATACCGCACCGAATTCGAGTTTTGCTAACGATTTATAGCGTATTATTTACTACTGGTAGCGCGCGTCTCTCAGAGCTTTTATTGCACTTTGTAATATTCGCAACTCTTCTTCTCGCTCAATAGATACCAAGACCTCACTGCCATCCTTTTCCTGTTTTTTATACCTTGCTGAAGCACCGATTGTTTGTTTTTGGCTTGGATTGTCATCATATGTCTGCACAGCAGTAATTTGCACTGGTAATTCTTGTTTAGCAGATGAGGTAATCGGCTCAGAAAATATCACATCAGTCATGATAACCGATGGCGGCATCCGCAGGCCAACCGGCTCTTCACGATAGTTCTTTACCGCAATCCCAACCGGAACACCCTTTACTTCAATTACACGACTAGTAATAGTGCCGACAGCAGAGGCAGCCTGAAGATTATCAGCCTCTTTGCCAAATGTATCAAAGACAACTCCATCTGTAACTGTCGCTTCAGGTGCGCTAATCAAGTCTTTAGCAAGCTCCGATATCTCCTGAGCAGCTTCAGTTTTTAGCGCTTCGTGGTGGCGCATGTACTCTGGTGTCCGGGGGTAATTCATAGAAACATATATAAACATTTTTTTGCTTATAATGCAATGGTACGTCGTCGGTCACATCTGTTATCATTTATATGTCTTCATGAAAATTCTTGGAATCGAGACCAGTTGTGATGAGACGGCCTGCGGGATCGTCGAGGATGGCAGCAAACTACTGAGCAATGTAGTGCTCTCAAGTATTGATTTGCACAAGACGTACGGCGGTGTCGTACCCGAAATTGCGGCGCGCAGCCATATCGAGGCAATCATCCCAGTAATCGAACAATCTCTCGAGCAAGCCAAATGCTCGTGGGATGATATCGATGGTATTGCGGTGACGTACGGTGCCGGCTTAGGCGGTTCATTGCTTGTTGGCGTCATGACTGCACGCACTCTCGCAATTGCCAAGAATAAGCCGCTATATGCAATTAACCATGTTGAAGCACACATCTACGCCAACTTTTTGACCGCAACAGGAGCAGTTTCGTCTAGATCGAATCATAGCTCCACTGCTAACGACACTGCTCCTGCTGCTGTACAAGAATGGAGAATCGGAGACGACAGCTATAAATTGCGAGCACAACAGCCGGAGTTTCCGATGCTTGGCCTCATTGTCAGTGGCGGGCACACACAGCTTGTACTCTGGCGTGACCACTTCGACTACACACTGCTTGGGCAAACCCGCGACGATGCCGTCGGCGAAGCTTTTGATAAGGTAGCCAAAATCATCGGTCTCCCCTACCCTGGCGGGCCCAGCATTAGCAGCGCGGCAGAGACTGGCGACGCCGAGACGTATCAGCTGCCGAAGGCTCGGCTTGATTCCGCGTATGAGTTTAGCTTCAGCGGGCTTAAGACAGCCGTTTTACGACTCGCACAAAATGAAATCGGGCACAGCCACGACTTTCCCTCGTACAAGGTCGCAGAGAATCTCTCAGAAAGCCAGAGGGCAAACATTGCTGCCAGTTTTCAGCGCATAGCTGCTGAAACTTTGGTTGACGCCACCCTTCAAGCATATGATGAGCATCAACCAAAAAGCGTCGTCATCGGCGGCGGTGTAGCAGCTAACCAAGAACTGCGTCGTCAGCTAGCCGAGCGACTCCCCTTGCCTATCGAGTATCAGGATATCCGCCTAATGACCGACAACGGCGCCATGGTTGCCACACTTGGTTGCTATCACGCGATGCGTGGCCAGCCCATAGCTAACCCGGAAACGCTATCAATTGAACCCAACCTATCAATGTAACTATCCCTGTTGTTGTATGCTCTTGTGGATTATGTACCAATTGACCGTCTTGGCAAGCGCTTCAGCTGCAGAAGACAGCCTCTCGCCCTCATCCTGATGTACCACTTCTAAAACGTTCATTCGTACTCGCCTAATCTCTTGCGCGACGCCCTCAGTAATGGTTCCTTTAAAGATATGCGGCATGATTACGCCGTATCCTAATCGATGGCTGGCTGACTCATACAACTCCTTATCTCTAGGTTTGTCTTGAGACCTTACACGAGCTTCTAGCACCTCCAGTCCATCATGGACTCGTGGTATATGAACATCATGGGCATGAGCTAGCACATGTCGTCCAAATTTTTCGGCGACGACCCTATCGCGATGCCTTGTTGGTTCTTCGGCGGGAATGGCAATAATTGGGCTTACGTCATATGCCATTTCAGCGATATAAGCTGCTCTACCCCAGAAATGTATTCCACCTCTTTGTTGTTCGATCAAGAAAGATTTTTTCATAAGCCTACACTATCCGCATTATACTATATATTAGCACTTTTGTATATGTTTGTCAATGTTTACCCCTGTTGTTTGGTGTGTTATTATACTTATGAAAACAAAAACGAGAGCCAGCCACATCGTGGCCGTACCTTTGAAACAAAAGGCACAACAATCGAGGATCTAGCTAAGAGGGTTTCATGTGAAAGCCTGTTGGTTAGTTTTTTGATTTTTTTCACGTGAAATACACTGGTAAACACTTTTAATCACTGATGGGGCTGTGCTAAACTTGGGCGTGTTGTAGCAGAGAGACTTGATCAAATAACAGGAGCAAGGCAGGGTGAAATTACCAAAAGTTTACGAACCGAGTGACTACGAAGCTGACATCTACCGCTTATGGGAGGCGTCAGAGGCTTTTTTGCCCAAAGCTAGGGGCTCTAAGGATACCTACAGCATCGTTATGCCGCCGCCAAATGCCAATGCCAATCTACACATTGGCTATGCGCTAACGGTTGCCCTGGAAGACATACCTGCTCGATACCATCGAATGCAGGGAAAGGCCACCTTGCTTCTACCAGGGGCGGATCACGCTGGATTTGAGACACAATCAGTATTTGAAAAACACTTATCCAAACAAGGCAAGAGCAGGTTTGACTTCAACCGTGAAGAGCTCTACAGCCAAATATATGAGTTCGTCATGGAGAACAAGACAGGATTTGAAAAGCAATTTCGTTCTTTTGGCGCTAGTTGTGACTGGTCGCGCTTTACCTTCACGCTTGATGAAAAAATCGTCAAACGTGCCTTCGCTACATTTAAAAAGTTGTGGGATGATGGGCTTGTTTACAGGGGTGAGCGTCTCGTAAACTACTGCACGTTTCATGGAACCGGCTTTGCCGATGTAGAAGTGGAGCACAAAGAAGAGCAGGGGAAACTGTGGCATATTAACTACCCGCTCACTGACGGTAGTGGCAATATTACCGTCGCGACCACGCGACCAGAAACCATGCTGGGTGACACTGCCGTCACCGTACACCCTGATGACGAGCGATACTCAGCATTTATTGGCAAAACAGTAAAACTCCCATTGACCAATAGAGAGATTCCGATTATCGCAGACGAGTTCGTTGATAAGGAGTTTGGTACAGGGGCGGTTAAGCTCACGCCGGCACACGATCAAAATGACTTCGAGGCAGGGGAGAGGCATGATTTACCAATGATTACCGTCATCGGTCATGACGGCAAAATTACTCATCATGCACCCGAGGCATATCAGAATATGACCGTTGAGGAGGCTCGCAAGGCGGTCGTTGACGACTTGGAAAGCCTGGAGCTAATCGAAAAAGTTGAAGAGCACACCCATAGCGTTGGCCACTGTTACAAGTGTGACACCGTCATCGAGCCGCTCCTCACCGAACAGTGGTTTATCGATATGAAGCCGCTAGCCAGCAAGGCGATAGAATCGCTGCGGAATAACGAGATAATGTTTTATCCAGAGAGCAAGAAGGAACAGCTCATTGCCTATCTAAAAGGGCTAAAAGATTGGAACATCTCCAGGCAGATCGCTTGGGGTATCCCGATTCCGGCATTCGTCAACGCCAACAACTCTGAGGATTGGATATTCGACGAGCGAGTTGACCAAGAAACCATCACCATCGACGGGAAGACGTACGTGCGCGACCCTGACGTATTTGATACATGGTTCTCCAGCGGCAGCTGGCCATATGCAACTCTTGATTATCCTGATAGCGATGACTATAAGCAGTTCTACCCGCTTAGCCTTATG
>SLOC01000054.1 GCA_007132685.1 Candidatus Saccharimonadota bacterium
CTAGAAGAGCTTGACATTCGCTGGTTGCTTAACCCGCGAAACAACGAGGCGTTATTACAAGCAGCAGCCAGTCATATCGAGATGGATTTGGCGATGAATCATGCAATTCCTTTCTTTCGGCAACTCAGAAATGTATCAGTAGACGATGTCGCTACCTATACACTACGTGATATTGACGGACAGAATTTGCTATCAAGCTACAGGACGCCTACTGGAATGTCTGCGCTTATTCCGGCAAGCGGTATTGAATCGTACCAAGAAATACGTTCAGCAATTGCCGAAATACATCGCTGATGAATATGCTATAGTTGTAAACATAAGCATTTAAAAACCAAGCAAAAAGGAAGACTATGGATTTGCATACGATACTAGTCACACTGCATCTTATTGGATTTGCCTTTGGTGTAGGTGGCGCGACAGTTAGTGATGTCGTGTTTCTCAAGTCGATTAAAAACGGTACGGTATCAAAAGACCAGTTCGAGCTTATTAAGACGGTTTCGACGGTCGTTTGGGCCAGCGTTGTATTACTGTTAGTGACCGGAACGACGCTTATGGCTTTGCAGCAGTATGAGATTGGCGAAGTGCCACGATTTGGTTGGAGTTTTTTCCAGCTTAAACTCGTCGCATTCTTTGCAGCTGTGTTGAACGGTATCGTATTTCATTTCCTTGTCTTCCCTTCTATCAAGAAATCAGTCGGTAAATCTTTCCGTACTAAACAGATGAAGCGCAAGTACCCACTTTTTGCATTTACAGGTGGCGTGTCGGTCGTTTCATGGTATACCGCATTTCTGATGGTAGCGCTAGGTAGTTTTTTCATACAATTTCCGTTCTCCTGGCTACTTGGCGGGTACCTAGCGGCGGTAGTTGGTGCAGCAATTGGCGCTTATAGTGTGATATGGATGTATGGCAATGATTACGGTGATATCGTAGACCGCGGGAAGAATTTAATCATCCGGCTGACTTTGCTTGCTTTCCTCTTTTTCTTCCTTATTGCATTGTATATTTTGTTTTTCACTTAATAGATATAAGTTGTAATTGGCAATAAAACGCATTACGCTAAAGGTAAATGAAAGAGCTCAAAACAACACTGGATAGTATTCTAAAAGGCGAAGTATATCAAGATGACGACACGCTAGAGTTCTATAGTCACGATGCTAGTATGTTGGAGATGCGACCAGATGCAGTTGTACACCCCAAGGACAGTGCTGACGTGCAAGAGCTGGTTAAATTCGTTGCTCGCGAAAAGCTAAAACATCCCGACCTCTCACTTACGGCACGGAGCGGTGGTACTTGCATGTCAGGTGGAGCAATTAATGACTCGATTATTGTAGATTTTGGCAAGCACTTCACTGAAATAGCTGAAGTTTCCAGTGAGTCTGCACGAGTGCAACCAGGAGTGTACTATCGTGATTTTGAGCCGAAGACACTCGAGCACGGCGCAATTATGCCCAGCTATCCTGCCTCTCGTGAGCTTTGCATGGTTGGGGGTATGGTTAACAATAACGCTGGCGGTGAGAAATCATTACAGCACGGCAAGACCGAGGAATTTGTACAGGAGCTACAGGTCGTATTTGCTGACGGCAAAGAGTACACCGTACGACCACTTAATAAAGAAGAGCTTGATAAAAAGATGGCACAAGATGACTTCGAGGGGCATCTCTACAAGCAAGTGTATGATTTGATAGAAGCAAACTACGACAACATCAAGGCTGCCCAACCTAATGTCAGCAAAGATTCAACTGGGTATCATCTTTGGCGGGTCTGGGATAGAGAGACGGGTATTTTTGACCTTACGCAGCTTATCGTTGGCGCTCAAGGGACACTTGGCTTTGTTACCGACATTAAATTCCGACTGGTTCCGGCACCGAAGCACTCAGGTACGCTCGTCATGTTTTTGCGAAAGACCGATGATCTTGGCGATATCATTAACGATGTCCTCAAGCATGACCCCGCTACATTCGAAGGGTTTGATAATTATACCCTGATGCTCAGCTTTAAGCTTTTCTTTTACTTTCGAAAGACCTTAGGGTGGGCTGGCATGATCAAACTAGGGATTCAATTATTGCCAGATGCACTACTGCTATTCCGTGGCATCCCGAAGATGGTGCTGCTAATTGAATTTAACGGCGATACACCTGATGAGGTAGCTGAAAAAGTCCATACAATGCGTGAGGCGCTTCGACCATACGGGCACGAAGCCTTGTTTGAAGAAGATGAAACTGAAGCCAAGGCTAAAAAGTTTTGGATTATGCGACGCGAGAGCTTCAACTTACTTCGCAAGAAGGTCAAAGACAAGCACACCGCACCATTTATCGACGACCTAGTGGTGCCGCCGGAGCACTTGCCTAAGTTTTTGCCGGAAGTGAGAGAGATAATGAAGAAATATAATCTCTTAGCGACTATAGCTGGACATATGGGAGATGGGAATTTCCATATCATTCCGCTGATGGAGATAGAAAAGCAAGAAGAGAGAGACAAGCTTGAACCTGCCATGAAGGAGGTAAACAACCTCGTGCTTGAGTATGGTGGGTCGCTATCTGGGGAGCACAATGATGGCATGATTCGTGGCCCCTGGCTCGAAGCTATGTACGGCGAAGAAATTTTTGGGATTTTTAAGCAAGTCAAAGGCATCTTTGATCCGCAAAACATTTTCAACCCACATAAAAAAACGGATGCTGACTGGGACTTTACATTCAAGCACGTTCGGGAACATTTTTAATTCCTCCGTAGGGGTGATACACTAAATCATAAGCGATAAAAATTACACGTATGAAACCGTTTTATAACCAAACGACCGATGAATTACTGCAGTCACTTGATACTAGCAACCAAGGTTTAACCAAGGTAGCTGCTTCAGAGCGTCTAGAGGAGTATGGCCCCAATTCACTTGAAGTAAAGGGAGAGCCGCTCTGGCGAAAGCTCATCGAGCCATTTAGAAGCATCTTTATGCTCATTCTATTTCTGGCAGCAGGTATTAGCTACGGAACTGGCGAAACGCTAGATGGCAACATCATATTGGTCATTATCGGTATCACTGCCATTATTTATTATGTTCAGCGCTTCTCGACCGAACGAGTGCTTAAATCTTTAAAGAAGTACGAGGCAGCCAGTGTTGAAGTGTGGCGGGATGGCAAATCCATGGAGGTTCCGACAGAAGACCTTGTGCCTGGAGATGTCATTCGACTGTATGAGGGGCAAAAAGTTCCGGCTGACGCCCGAGTGATAGAGGCCGACAACGTCCGTTGCGACGAAGCACTCCTTACTGGTGAGTCCGCTCCTGTAAGCAAGCATATTGAAGCGCTTGATGGCGAAAAAGCAGTATACGAACAGCATAATCTCGTATTTTCTGGGTCGTTTTTGGTTTCTGGTGAAGCCACGGCAGTAGTCACCAAGACTGGTAACCAGACTGAGTTTGGTAAAATTGCCGTACTTTCGAGCGAACGAGAGCGTAGCTCTCCCGTACAAGAAAAGATAGACAAATTAATCGAGCAAATAGTTGCTGTCGTGGCAATCCTTGCCGCCCTACTGCTTGTCGTAAGTATTTATAGAGACATGGACTTGGCCGAGGCGTTCCACTTCATCATCGCTTTGTCCGTATCTGTTATACCTGAAGGACTGCCGGTTGCCATATCGGTAGTTCTTGTATTTGGTATGCGGCGGATGGCTCGACGCAAGGCACTTGTTCGCAACATGTCAGCAATCGAAAACATCGGCCTGATTACCACTATTGCCAGTGACAAGACGGGTACACTTACGAAGAATCTGCTGGAGGTCTCTCAAGTCTGGCATCTCGACGGCGAAGAGCACCCAAAAGAGACTGCTGAAGTACTTCTTTTGAGCGCCAACCAAAAAGAAGGCATATCGCATGATCCGCTTGATACGGCATTTACGCTCTATGCAGAAAAGCAACACGCCAAAATTGACGGCTACGAGCACGAAGTGTCACTACCATTCGACCAAGTGTTGGCTATGAGCGGCAATATTTGGAAAAAAGGCGGTAAGCACACTGTCTATATAAAGGGCTCTCCGGAAAAGCTTATCCAGAACTCCACTTTATCTAAAGATGATACGAAGAAGGCTCAAGAGCAGCTAAAAGAGCTTACTTCCCAAGGTCTTCGTGTGATTGCCTTGGCCAAGGTTGAGAATAAAAAAGTTAAGGAGCTTGCTGAACTCGAGCACGAAAAACTCGAGTTTGTTGCGTTGTTGGCAGTAGCGGATGAGCTCCGACCGGAAGCCAAAGCATCTATTAGGGCTGCACAATCTGCTGGCGTGACCGTGCGAATGATTACTGGTGACCACTTTGAGACGGCTTATAGTATCGGTAAACAGCTTGGTTTGTGCGAAGACCGTGACCAAGTATTTGATAGCCGGCAAATCAAGGACATGACGGACGAAGAGCTATCAGAAACCGTTGCTAAGTCACGAGTATTCGCCCGTGTTATACCAGAGCACAAACACCGGATTCTCTCTGTACTTAAAGAACACGATATTACTGCCATGACGGGTGACGGCGTGAATGACGTTCCAGCGTTAACCAATGCACACATTGGTCTGGCTATGGGCAGTGGTTCGCAAATTGCTCAAGACGCTGGTGATATCATCTTGCTGGATAACAATTTCAAAAGTATCGTAGCCGCACTAGAAGAAGGTCGCAAGATATTTGATAACATCCGCCGTATGCTGTTCTTCCTCCTTACCACGAGTACTGGTGAAGCATTGACGTTTTTGAGCGCGTTATTGCTCGGGATGCCGCTACCAGTACTGCCAGTGCAGATTCTATGGATTAACCTTGTCACTGACACGGCCATGGTGATTCCGCTTGGTCTGGAGCCTGGAGAGAGCGACATCATGAAGCGCAAACCCCGCAGTCCAAAACGACCGATTTTAGGTATCACCGTAATCAGTTCAATGGTTGCAGTTGGACTGACGATGGCCATTGTCACGCTTAGCCTGTTTGCCTACTATAACCAATACTACAGCGAAGAGTATGCCCGAAGTGTGGCCTTTAGTGCATTGGTGGTTATGCAGTGGGCGCACGCGTTTAACGCCCGTAGTTTGTGGCAATCGATTTTTGTCCGTATCCGGGTAATGAGCAAGGCCTTTTACGTCGGGCTGGGCATTGCATTCACCGTACATATGATGGCGATGTACGGGCCGTTCCAAGGACTATTGTCGCTCGAGCCGATTAGCCTTCTGCACTTCCTTGAAACAACTGGTATAGCTGTTCTGGCAGTGATATTAGCTGGTGAGCTTAATAAGCTGGTTATCCGTAAGCTTGACGCCAACGTCCGCTAGCGTCGTATACTCACTTCAAGTACAATACTCGTGTTATGAGTACTTCATTCAAACGAAAGGTGTTGTTGCGCTACAGCGTACTACTTATTGCCGCAGTTGGTATGACTTTCTTAGTAGTACTTCTCTCTCACCTCCGGGTTGAGTCATATAGTGCTTACACTCGCGATCTATCAACCATTACAGATAAAGAACACAACGTTGCCATAGTATTTGGTAGCGCCGTAGATGATATCGCGAAAGAGCCCCGACCTGTGGTACGTGATCGTTTGCTTGCAGCGCTAGAACTGTATGATAACGGCGCAGTTGATAGAATCGTTGTTTCGGGGTATGAAGACGAGATAAATCAGGATTATAACGAGCCAGACGTTATGCGCCGCTTTCTTGTCGCGCAAGGCGTAAATACAACTGATATCACCGAAGACAATCAAGGCGATAGCTCCTACGATACGTGTAAAAACGTCAAACAGGAATTATCGATTAATCGAGCCGTGCTTGTTACCCAGCCGACTCATATGAGTCGTGCGCTGTATCTGTGCCGCAATATGAACATAGACGCTGTAGGCTATACGGCGGAACAGACGCCGTCACGCCGTTGGCTTATTACTCAGACGACTAGAGAAGCATTTGGTAACGTCAAGGCAGTGTTTGATATCCACGTACGCTATAGTTTCTTTGACGGGCGCTAATCTACCGAAGCAGCAGGTAGGCGCCATACGCTGCTCCGACAAGAAGCGCTAGGCCAACCACTACGATAATAATAAATGCCGGATTCTTCTTTTTTAACTCTTGCTTCAACGTGTTCTGGGATTCTGAGGTGTAATTCGTAGGCGAATTGGTTCGCTCTTGCTGATACTGGGGCGCGATAACTTC
>SLOC01000047.1 GCA_007132685.1 Candidatus Saccharimonadota bacterium
TAATCACACCCGGGCATTTATTGACCCCTGTTAAATTTTGAAGCCGAAGCTTAGCTTGTGCGGAGGATTTTCTCCATCGCTTTGCCTTTAGCGAGCTCATCAATCAACTTATCCAGGTAGCGAATTTCTTGCATGACGGGTTCTTTGATGTCCTCGACGCGTACGCCACACACTACACCGGTTATGGATTTTCTCGCTGGGTTTAATCGAGGGGCTTTCATAAAGAACGTCTCGACATCGACTTCGTCTTTAAGCTGCGAATCAAGCCCTTTTTCGTCGTAACCGAGTAGCCATTCGATGATTTCATCGACTTCTGCCTTGGTGCGGTCTTTCCTCTCAGCTTTGGCTACCAACATAGGGTACACCTTTGCCATGCTCATCGTATAAATAGGGGGTTTACTCATACCATTTCCTCTTTTTCAGACAGCTTAACACGGACTGCGGTTTTGAGTCGGACTGTATAGGTTGCCGGCACAGCGTATTTTGACAAGAAAATGTCATCATGTGAAAATTAGTTAATTATGACTGAACGTGAGCAGCATCCGATGGCTAGTGATGAGGAGCTTTTTGTGAATCACTCCGCGACCTTAGAAATGAAACAGCGTAGCGCGGCGGCCTTATATGAGCTGGCTGAGATTGCTACTGCGAATAACGAAAGTCCAGCAAATCTGATGCAGTTGGGCGAACTCGCTAATCAAATCGGTTCGCACCTACTAACACTTGTCAAAGTACATGGCATGCGACAACCGCTTGATTTTGGCTATCGCAGCAAGGGTGCTGACCTGACGAAGCCACCAGAGTTTGCTCCTGTCGTACGTTTGCCTATGATTGGGAAGACAGAGCTCATCTTGACTGCGCTAGCTGGTAGAGAAGTGTATTGTGCTCGTCGCGATACTACAGAAGATGAGGATATGTATTACGCTGTTGTACCAGTTAGTCCACCGGAGCGCGTAAGGGTAGGAAATTATAACTATAGCGGCATGTGTGCTGCTGAGCAGCGGGCTGCTGATACCTTTTACTACCACCCATTAGTAGACCCGCAAAAAACTGAGGTTCGGGCAGGCTACCAGCGCGTCGTGGAAAGTCTCGTTGCGGACACCGTGAACGCGATGGACTGATAGACTACTTGTTGTAGACTGTTTTTATGGATGATGACGAAGCAGTACTACCGTGCCAAGACAAAATGGCGTTTGATAGCCAGGACGAAGCTGAATCGAGCGCTTTAGCGGTAGATTGGCAACACGGCGAAAGACTGAGCGTCTACCAGTGTCAACACTGCGAGTTATGGCATTTGAGTTCGGGTGGATAATTATCCTTACTTCGTTATACTAAAACGGTAAGCAAACAAGTGAGTTTATAAGAGAAGTACATGAGCTACTACATTACGACATCTATTCCCTATGCAAACGCCGATCCACATATTGGTTTTGCGCTTGAACTCATCCAGGCGGATGTGTTGGCGCGCTATGCTCGTCAACAGGGGCACGATGTCGTGTTTTCGACCGGCACGGACGAACACGGTACGAAGATTTATGAAAAAGCCCAGGAAAAAGGAGTTGACCCTCACAAGCTTACCGATGAAATGAGTCAGAACTTTCGAGATTTGGCAGAGGTACTTAATTCTAGCCACAACCGTTTTATCCGTACGACTGACAAAGAGCACGAATCCCGCGCCCAGAAGATATGGAAAGCGCTCGAAAAAGACATCTACAAAGCACAGTACAAAGGGCTCTACTGCGTGGGGTGTGAGGCCTATGTCACCGAGGCAGCTGCTAAAGAGAATGGCGGCGAATGCCCGACGCACCAGAAGCCCTACGAGGTACTTGAGGAAGAGAACTACTTCTTCAAGCTCAGCAAATACAGCGATGATATAAAAGCCGCAATCGAATCTGACTCGTTCGACGTGCTGCCCAAGCATCGCAAAAACGAGATACTCGGCGTTTTAAAGGATGGCCTCGAGGACATCAGTATTTCTCGGCCGGCTGACAAGTTACCGTGGGGCGTGCCAGTACCGGGTGACAAGAAGCAAGTAATGTATGTGTGGTTCGAGGCGCTGATGAACTACATCACTGTACTCGGCTATCCTGACCAGAAGGACTTTAAGGATTTCTGGCCAGCAGACGTGCAGGTAATCGGTAAGGATATCCTGCGTTTTCATGCGGCTATCTGGCCAGGCATGCTACTCGGTTTGGGTATAGAGTTGCCAAAGAAGCTCTACGTACACGGATTTATCTATGTCGCTGGGCAAAAGATGAGCAAAAGTATTGGCAATGTCGTCCACCCGAAAGAGGTCGTAAAGCAGTATGGAGCCGACGCGCTTCGCTACTATTTGCTTGGTCATATTCCCTCGAGCGGTGACGGTGACTTTACTTGGGAGAAATTTCACGATGCCTATACCAACGAGCTTGGTAACGAGCTCGGCAATGCCGTGCAGCGGACTATCGTGATGATAGTGAAGTATAAGCACGGACAGCTCGGTAAACTGGCGCGCTCCCAACACGACGAAGCTAAGTATCATGAAGCGATTGAATACTGCCAGTTTGATAAAGCGCTTGAAGCGGTGTGGAAGATGATTCGCGGACTCAATCAATACATCGAGGAAGAAAAACCGTGGCAGATTGCCAAAGAAGGCGACGCGCAACAATTAGAGGCAGTGTTGTCTCACCAGGCTGCGAGCCTGATGCAGATAGCAGACTTATTGACGCCGTTTTTACCAGAGACCGCCGATGCCATCAAGCAGGCTCTTTCGGCGGAGCCAATCGTACTGCCAGAGCGTACGCTGTTCCCACGCATCGAGCGAGAGGAAGAATAGGTGGCTTATGGAGTTTTTCGATACACATTGTCATATCCACTTTGATGATTACGAAATCGCACCGAAAACCGCGATTATACAAGCCAAACAAGCCGGTGTTACCAAATTGCTTGCTGTTGGCTGCACGGTTGCAGACAGCACTGCTGGAGTTCGCCTGGCAGAGGCGGAGGAGGGTGTCTACGCTACGGTTGGTATTCATCCACACCATGCCAAGGAGTACAACGGTGACAAAGTAGCCATGCGAGAGCTTGCAATGCTTGCGACCAACTCGTCAACGGTAGCCATTGGCGAATGTGGGCTTGATTACTACTATGAAAAATCACCAAAACAGGCGCAAAAAGCCGTATTCGAAGAGCAGCTGCAAATCGCACTCGACAATGAGCTACCCGTTTCGTTCCATGTGCGAGACGCGTTTGAGGATTTTTACCCGATTATCGACAATTTCCCGAATATTCAAGGTGTCGTGCATAGCTTTACTGCGGGCACGAAAGTGCTCGATAAAGTGCTCGATAGGGGATTTTATGTAGGTCTTAACGGTATATTGACGTTCACCAAAGACCACGCACAACTTGACATGGCACGTGCTGTTCCACTAGAATCATTGCTGCTTGAAACAGATGCCCCCTTCTTGACGCCGAAGCCACATCGTGGTAATATATGTGAACCAAAGCACGTTGTGGACACGGCGGAGTTTTTAGCGAAGTTACGTGGAGAGTCATTGGCGGATATTGCCGCGACGACGACGCGTAACGCTAAGGAGTTATTTGGGTTAGCGTAAAGAGATTTATGAAATTGCTACCATTCTTATCACCAGAATCAGATCCTAAGCTCAGGAATATTGAGGTCAAGGGAATTGTGTTTCATCGGCGATGCACGATAGAGGCTGCTGTTACCAATATCGGTGGCGCAGTCAATGAGTCATTTGGTCGTACGGAACTGCTCCCACGCGAAGAAGTTGAAGAGCTTGATGTATCAAAGCTCGAAACGCCTGCACAAAAGCCACCCGAAGTCGTTGACACCAACACGGTCTACAATGAAGCAAATGTCGATAGTCTTAATCGTCTTGCACAAAGTCTCGCAGTAGAACATACGAAAAGTCCGCTTTATGACGATAATGGCCTGTTTATAGGGGGTAACTAGAATATGTTGAAAAAAATGATTCACCAAAACAAGCTCGAACGCAAAGCACAGCGTGACCGCGAGCTAGAGCAGAAGCTGTTGCGCCGCGAAGCAAAAATTGGTGGACGATTGTTCGGTACTGTACCAGCAGGTGCGCATCGGGAATTTTTCTGCTTGGATGAACGAACTTGGGTATGGCACGAAGAATGGACGGACCAGAAAACCGGCCAGAAAAAGACCCAGATCACCCGTTATGACGTACGACCAGACAGAATTCTTAAGAACCGCGACGGCCAGTACTGGCCGGTCACCAAGGAAGAAGCAGACCACCTATTAGAGGCTGCACGGTCATACCGTGATGCGGTCAACCAAGAGCTTTACGCTCGGGTCTAACAGTTAAGTTATGGTGTATCTTGATTACGCCGCCGCTACTCCAGTAGATGACGCAGTGCTCGCAGCAGCAACTCCTTATTTCAACGAACAGTTCTATAACCCATCTGCCCGATATTTACCTGCCAAACAGGTGAAACAAGCTATGGAGGCGGCTCGTAGCAGTGTCGGTGCGTGGCTCGGCTGCCGCGGTGAAGAAGTGTTTTTTACGGCTGGCGGTACTGAGGCAAACAATCTCGCTATAGCTGGGGTCATGCAGCAGTATCCAGGGGCAAACTGCGTTATCTCGACAATCGAGCACGATTCCGTGCATGAACCAGCGCAAGCCTACGACGTACGCTACGCTTCGGTTGATGAGCAGGGCATAATTGACTTAAAAAGATTGCGAGAGGTCATCGATGACAAGACGGTGCTCGTGAGTATCGGCTACGTCAACAGTGAAATCGGCACCATCCAGCCACTTAAAGAAGTCGCCAAAATAATCGAGAGTATTAGAAAAGAACGTCAAACGCAGCAGAATGACCTGCCGCTATATTTCCATACTGATGCCTGCCAGGCGGCGAACTACCTGGATCTGCATGTACACACACTTGGGGTGGATATGATGACACTAAACGGCGGTAAGATATACGGGTTCAAGCAGTCAGGCTGCTTGTATGTACATCGCAAGGCGCAACTAGTGCCACTGATTACAGGTGGCGGTCAAGAACGCGGACTGCGAAGTGGCACGGAGAACGCCGCGTTTGCCATCGGCTTTGCTGCAGCGCTCGATAATGCACAATCACGCCGAGTCGATGAAGCCAAGCGGGTGGCTGAGCTCAGGGATCAGCTCATTGATGGCATCCAAGAACAGTTCCCACGAGCAGAAGTCAACGGTTCGACTAAACACCGTGTTGCCAACAACGTGCACATCACCTTTCCCGACACGCATAATGAGATTGTGCAATTAAAGCTTGAGCAAGCAGGGGTCTTAGCGGCCACTGGTTCTGCCTGTAGCGCAGCCAAAGCAAAAGACTTGTCTCGGGTGCTCAAATCGATTGGCAAAACCGACGCTCAGGCTCAAGCAAGTTTGCGCTTTACTCTGGGGCGCGCGACAACAAAAAAAGATATCGAATCCGCCCTCTCTGCGCTGCGCCAAACCATCTCTTAATAAATAAACCGTTTATGCTACAATATAAGATGTATATATTGAGTGAATAATACTAACGAAACGACCATAGATTTATCTCGTGAACAAGACAAAAATGAAACAATGGCTATCGACGAAAAAAATCCTGTCGTTATTTGGATTGATTGGGTTACTTGTATTCTCAGCAAGCTCACCGATCGCGCTTGATGCCCAGCCTTTCGCCCAAGGGTTTGACAGTGACGAAAGACTCGATAGAGGCACGATTGTCGTACTGGACGAAGAAGACTCCGGCAAAGTAGAGGCAGCGACGATTGAGCGTGTCGAGAGCCTCTACGGTGTCGTGATAAATCCGAACGATGCACCAGTCACCTTAGCTGATGAAGACGGCGATCAAACGTTCGTGTCAACGGCCGGACGGTACCGTTTGCTTGTAAGCGACCAAAACGGACCCATAGAAGCGGGTGATTTTATCACTATTTCATCTCTAGCTGGTATCGGTATGCAGGTTAATGAAATCGCGCCACTGGTTGTAGGCCGAGCATTGGAAGGGTTTGACGGTAGTAACGCTATCGGGAGCGCTCAAGTAGGCGATCGAACCGTTCAAATTGGTCGGATAAACGCAGATATTCAAATCGGACAAAATCCATTCTTGTCACCGGCAGAAGCAAGCTTGCCAGACTTTCTAAGGCGTGCGGCCGAATCTGTCGTCGGAGATCAAGTATCAGCAAACCGAGTGTATATCGCAACGTTTGTGTTTATCGTAAGTACCTTTGTAGCAGGTAGCTTAATGTACAGCGGAGTCCGCAGTAGCATCATCTCGGTCGGCCGTAATCCGCTATCGAAAAAATCGATAATTCGCGGCATGCTACAGGTGATAGTCGTTGGTCTGATAATTTTCATTATCGGTGTATTTGGGGTATATTTAATCTTAAGATTGTGATGTAAAAAGAGAGGTGGGCACTAAGTGGATATATATGGATTAGCAGCAATACTCGTAGGAATTGCCGCTATCGCAATTGCGCTCGTATGGCTGGCGCTACGTGTAGGCCACTCTGGCACCAGTAAAATGCTGGGCAGCAGCGGAGGTACGTATGTTGACCAAGCTGAACACGAAGTAGAACACATCTTTAATGATGAGTTCCGTGAAGAGCTGCGTAACCGCGGACGACTCCACTTTGAAAAGATTATTGGCGAAAACGCCATGTTCCTACAACAAGACTTACGTCTGACGACGTCTCAACTTAATGAGTTTATGAAAAACGAGATTACTGAGAAGCTGCAGGATGAGTTCTCAAAGTATGAAGAATCAATCACCGACGCGAAACAAATGGCCATCGACTCGATTACCAAAACACAAGAAGCTATTGAGGAACAACGCCAGGTTATGAGCCAACAACTCATAAAAGAAATCGAAGCCGAAAAAGACCGCATGATTAAGCGCTTTGAGGAAAACATCGGCGATATCGTAAATCACTACGTGCTCGCCGCCATTGGTGATCAAATTGACCTCAATGACCAACTCGACTACATTATTTCTGATATCGAACAACACAAAGATGTAATTTTGCAGGATTTGAAGGATGGATCATAACGGTCACAATCTAAAACTGCCAAACAACGTGGTTGGTGTAATGGACATCAATCGCCTGCATCGTGAGATGCTTTCTCTTAATGATTTTATGCACCAGGCATCGATTCGTGAGCCGGGTAGTTCGATGAGCTTGCCAAAGATGAGTCGTTCGTTCGATGAGGTTGCCGAAAGCAACGGGCTGAATCTTTTACAGCAAGAAGACCGCGAAAAACTTACTAAATTTTTAACTGCCGTAAAAGAAGCAGCTCCCAGGCTGCACATTAGCTTTAGCGTTGATCCGTCACCGCTATTCTTAGGTCGGCTGATGGACTATTTGCGAGGAGCGATTGATCCGTTCGTGTTGGTGCAAGTAGGCCTGCAGCCTAACATCGGTGCCGGTTGTGTTGTTCGTTCGACCAACAAGGTGTTTGATTTAAGCTTGCGCGAGAACTTTCGCCAAAAGCGAGGCCTGCTTATGCAATACGTTGCAAAGCTCGAAGCCAACAACCCAAGTGAGACTACAGAGCCCGCGAGTCCAGACGAGACAGCGCAGCCACAAGCTAGTGAGCCCACAGAACAGACAACACAACCTGCGGCTACTCATCAATCTACTGAACCTGCTCAACAGCCGGCTACCGAAACCCAACCGCAACAAGCAGAAAGTCAGACCTCAGAGCAAGAGGGTAATAAGGCATGAATTCAGGCAACCAGCATTTTGACAAGCTTGTAGCAGCCGGTAACGCGGTCGGAGAAGTGGTTGCTGTTGATAATTATCTGATAAAACTCAGTGGCCTTCAGCCGTGCTCAATTCATGCATTAGTGCTTTTTGAGGATGGCAGCAAAGGGTTCGTTCATCAGGTGCAAAAAGATTTTGTTACAGTACTGCACTTAGGTGATCAAAAACTGAGTATCGGCATGGTTGCAGTCGTGCAACACCAGTCGCTCGTGTGTCGAGTCGGCAAAGATTTTGTCGGTCGCGTGGTCACTGTTTCTGGTGAGCCGATTGACGGCAAAGGTCCGATAGCTGCAGACGGAGTGTGGCCAGTGTTTAATACTGCACCCCCGCTTTATCAGAGGAAACTGCTGAGTGAACAACTGGAAAGCGGCGTGTTAAGCGTCGACTCTATGTTCCCAGTGGTGCGCGGTCAGCGTATGGCACTTCTCGGTGACAGTAAGTCAGGAAAGAGTACGTTAGCAACCCAACTGACTATTAATCAGAAGAATACCGACCAGATTGTGGTGTATGCCCTGATTGCTAAACGTCGTAGTGATGTCGATGCACTGCTTTCCAGCCTGCAAGAAAACGGCGGCCTTGAGAAGGCAATCGTTGTTGTATCAAATATGTTTGAATCACTTATAACCAGCTACATCGCTCCATATGTAGCCTGTTCGATGGCAGAATACCTATGGCAACAGTGTGACCAGGATACGATTATTATTTATGATGACCTCACTAGTCATGCTCATGCTTATAGGGAAGTAGCCTTGATGTCTGGCGTAAGTCCGGGTCGCGACTCTTATCCTGGTGATATGTTTTATGCTCACTCCAGTTTGCTGGAACGGGCTGGTCGGCTCAACGAAAGTGGTAAACATTTGACCAGTATCCCGGTAGTCAATGCGGCTGGCGGCGACATCACGGCATATTTGCCGACGAACATCATGTCGATTACTGATGGTCAATGGATACTTGATATGAACATATTCCGTGACGGTATTCGCCCGGCGCTTAATATGGGACTGTCGGTTACACGTGCTGGTGGTATTGGCCACAACAAGCGACAAAAGTCGCTAGCATCTCAAGCGCTCAAACTACTCGCCCAGTACCGTGAAGCGCAAGAGTTCTCTCACTTCGGTTCCGAGCTGGCTCTAGAGGCCAAAAAAGCTCTCGAAACTGGTGAGCACCTAAACGAGCTCTTTACCCAAGCGCCAGGTGACACCTATTCACTTCTTGCTCAACAGCTAGCACTGGATATTGTGCTCAATGCCGAGGACGGCGAAAAGATAGACGTCGGCAATTTAAAGCTGCATCTTTTGGACTATGCGGCAAAAGTAAAGACCGATGATGATTATGAACCGGTCAAAGCGGAGCTTAAGCAAAAGTGCCTCGTGCAGCTAAAAGGTGCCGAGGCGCCAAAGCCAAGTGGTGACAGTGGTGCAAAAAGCGGCGATGACACTACAAAAACCGAACAACCGGAGGAAGATAAGAAAACCAAGAAGGAAAAGGCCAAAGAAGATAAGAAGTCTAAAAAAGACGCCAAGAAAAAGCCAGCCGAGCCGGAGAAGCAGCCTGAGCCTGTAGCGGAGGAGAAGAAGTCATGAGGCGCCCACAAGACATAGAGAAAGAAGAAATGGCTATGGGCACCCTAATTGACCTTACGAGCGCATTCGAGGGTATTGCCAGTATGCGGATTGCCCAGATTAAAAACCAAGTACTACAAGCCACGCAATTTTTTAATGAATTGTGGGAGATCTATTCGCAGCTTCACGTCAGTCGGATTTTTGGCTTCGGTCGCAGTAACCTTGATACTGAAGTTATCGAGAAAGAGCTATTTATCATAATTACTGCTGAAGGTGGCTTCAGTGGAGACATTGACCAAAAGTTAATCAAAGAGCTGCTTCGTCACTACGACAAGGAGAAGAACGAGATTATTGTCATTGGTCACCACGGCGCTATCCAGCTCGCTCAGCGCGGAATTTCTTATAAAAAGTACTATAAACTACCCAAGAAAGATCAGAACATTAACGTCACGCCCATTATTAACGAGGTGCAAAAGTATCAGAGTACGACCGTCTATTACCAACAATACGTCAGCTTGATGGTTCAAGACGTAAAGCGGATTGAACTATCCAGCGCGGTGGCTCAGCGAGGTCGTCAGGCGGAGCAAGAGGACGATGATAAAGAGATTATCAGCGAAGCGAACTACATTTTCGAACCGAGCACGTATGATGTTGTCGACCACTTGGAGAGCACCATGATGCAAATTGCTATCAGTCAGTTAATTCTTGATTCTAAGTTAGCGCAATATGCCAGTCGTTTCCGAGCGATGAGCGCATCGCATGAACGGGCTGATGAGGCAAAACGTGACCTTCGCCTTGAATACAACCGATCGAAAAGGGCAATTAAGGACCAGCGACTGAAAGAAAGCATCACAGGCATAAAGAAGGCAAAAGTGGAGGCACGGTTATGAGTCCGGGCGTAGTTATTTCAATGAAAGACCTTGTCGTACGTGCGCAATTTGATAGCGATGCCCCGAACATCGGCGAGATAATCATTGTCGACAATGGCCATGAATCCAAGCTGCTTGTTGACCACCTCGAGCCGGGCGGGGTTGCCATGTGTCTGAATATTCGCAGCGACCGCAATATTCAAAAGGGTATGCCGGTCAAGCGGACTGGTCGCGGCATTGAGATTCCAACTGGTGAGCTGACCGTTGGTCGTATTCTAGATGCGCTCGGTGAGCCACTTGATGGGCTTGCACCCGTTAGTGGGGAAAACATTGTCTATAAAGACATCTTAAAGTTGCCGCCTCGCTCCAAAGAGTTCAAGGTAGCAAAGCCCGAGATACTTGAAACTGGCATCAAGGTAATCGACTTCTTTACCCCATTCGTGAAAGGGCGCAAGATTGGCATTATCGGTGGTGCAGGTGTCGGAAAAACAGTGCTTACCATGGAGCTTATTAATAACGTTGCCCAGAGTGGTGGTGGTTTGTCGTTCTTTGCCGGTATTGGCGAGCGTATTCGTGAGGGGCACGAGCTTTGGGATACTTTGACCGAGAACGACCTACTCAAAAACACTTGTATGTTCTTTGCACAGATGAACGAAAACCCCGTACAGCGTTCACTGATTGCCACGACCTCAGTCGCTTTGGCGGAATCGTTCCGGGACAATGAGGGCAAAGACATCCTGTTTTTTGCGGACAATATGTACCGCTTTATCCAGGCGAGAAATGAGCTTTCGACGATTTTGGACCAAATACCGAATGAAGGTGGCTATGAGCCGACCATTTTCTCAGACATTAAGATACTTCAGGACAGATTAAGTTCTAACGAGCAGGGTTCGATTACGTCCGTGCAAACCATCTACGTACCAGCAGACGACCTCTCCGACCCGGCCGTGCAGATGATTCAGCACGAGCTCGATGCTACATTGGTGCTCTCTCGTAAAGTTGCCGAACAGGGTATCCGACCAGCTGTTGACTTAAGTCGTACGACTTCTTCATTGCTGACGCCAGAAGTCGTTGGTGATCGCCACTATGTCTTAAGCGTTCAGGTACAGTCTCTACTGCAGAAGTATGAATCGCTCAAAGGCATTATTGCGATTATCGGCGAGAACGAGCTTTCGCCTGCAGACCGAGCAGATTATGCTAAAGCAAAGAAGCTGATTAAGAACTTCACTCAAAACATGACTGTGATGACCAAGCACACCGGAGTGCCTGGAGAATTTTACAACAGGGAAGAAACTCTAAAGAGTATCGAAGAAATCATTGCATAATTAATGCAGGGTATACCAGATGGCTGAAGAAGCAACCAATACACCAGACACTCAGCAGCAGACTGATAAAAGCATTATTCATGTCAAGGTGCATGCACCGTACAAAATATATTACGACGGTGAAGCAGAAAGTATCTCGGCAAAAAACGATACCGGCGACTTTGACATACTGGGGAAACACTATAACTTTATCTCGATATTAGCACCTGGTGACATCGTCATTCGAAAACCAGATGGCGAGAAGGAGACGATTTCAATCCAGCAAGGGGTCATGCACGTTAAGGAAAACGAAGTCGTCGTATTTCTAGACGTCTAAGCGACCTTTTGATTAATCAAATGCGTGGTAATCGAATGCAAAACTTCCAGCAGTGAGGTTTTGCGTGACATGAATCGTAAAGCCGGTCGTGGTACGAGTGATATAGAAACTGACACTTCTTCCCACAGGAGTAACGACGATATGCGGTGTTTGGTTAAACGCGTTGGCAAATGTAACCGAAGCTACCGGTCCATTACCTGCACCACCACCAGGATTGATGGTTACCGTGCCGGCAGTATCGCTACCACTGATAGATACAGTTCCTCCTGAACCGATACTCCCCCCGCTTGCTACGGCTGGAGTAGGCCCACCAGTGTCAATATGCCGGGTAACTTGCAGGTCGCCATCGAGCTGTAATTGTCCGGCGGTAACAAGCGGCGCGGTTAGATTGCCACCGAAGCTACCACTTCCACCAACCGATAAACCACCGTCTACAGTGAGCTGTCCTTGGATGTTAGTGTCTCCACCAATTGAGAGGCTTTCTGCTTGGATTTCTTCGAAGTTGCTCGTACCAGATACTGTAATGCCTGGGAGGCTCAAGCTGCCGCCGACACTTATTTGTCCAGCAACGTCAAGGTTGTCGCGAACTAACACTTGCCCGGTAAATACCGTGTTGGACTCAACGGTTAGCAGTTGTTGCGGGTCACCAATTCGGGTATCTGTTTGAGCAAGCTCTTCTAGCTCCTCTGGTGTGAGCCGCTCGGTATGTATTTGGTCACGGTCCGTATCTTCTTGATCGCGTTGATAGCCGATATATACGACCACACCAGCGATAATTACGATGAGTACGAAGAATAATAGGTATATGTTGACCCGTCGGATAAGGCTGATAATTGAGAGCTTTCTCTTCTTCTTTTTAGGCGGAGTGCTTTGTGGATTGGGGTTCGTGCTACTGCCGTCTGGATTAACAGTAGTGCCTTGGTCTTCGAGTGTATTTAAATCGTTGTTGTTTGACTGATTTTTGTCATCCATAGAGGTTCTTTACATGTGTTTCGCGTCAATCTATTTCCTTAGTGTCCATGATATACGATTAAGCATAAACAATAAAGCTTTTTTGACCAAAGCGCATATGATACGCTGTATATAGTAAAATGAGCTGGCTATACTAACTATTGCCTTAAGACAAAGAACACCATGAAACACATATTACTAGGACTTGTAATCATCTTCGGATTCATACCGGCGACGGCTATGGCGCAGACGTCGTCTTCGCCCAATTATCAAGTAGATCAGACATTTTTCGGGTCTGGCGGGGAGACTGGACTCGAATCAGATAACTTTCTAGCTCGAGCAGCACTCGGTGAGCTTGGCATCGGCGAACTTAATAGCGATAATTTCCGGGCGTTTGCCGGTTTCACTACGACCGACGAGCCGTTTATTGAATTCGTGGTAACTGGCAATAATATAGATCTTGGATATTTAACTACCGACGAGGTTACCACTGCTCAAGGGCAGTTTTATGTGCGGGCATGGCAGGCAGGTGGCTATGCTGTCACGTCTGAGGCCGAGCCACCGACCAATGTGTCAAATGGGTATCAGTTCGAAAGCCCTGAAGAGCCGACCTCATCACAGCCGGGCACCGAGCAATTTGCGATGAATCTCGTAGCCAATTCCAGCCCGAATGTCGGGGAAGATTTGATTCAGCAGCCGGACGGCTCGTTCTCGTTCGGGCAGGTGGCAAGCGACTATGCCCAGCAAAATAACTTCTTGCACAACAAAGGCGACATAATAGCGTTTTCTGAGGAGAGCACCAGCGTAACTCTCTATACTATTTCGTATATCTTCAACATTTCTAACGCCACCCCATCGGGTCAGTACGAGTTCCGTCAGATTCTCGTCGCAACCGGCCAATACTAGTTGAGACTAAGCGTAAGACCTATGCACAGCTGTGGATAAATCACGGCGGAAAGGGTTGCCCAGATATACCCCTTATGCTAAGGTAATACTTGCTAGTACTAAAATAAAAAGACCAATACAAAAGGAGAATTACGTATGGTTTTTGTAGATAAGTTACGACGTTCAACGTCGTTAGCTGCTGCAGCCTTACTCCTAGTAGCGAGTGCAGTGCCGCTACTTGCGACCAGGACTGCTAGCGCTTACGAATTATTGGGCGAACGTGAAATCCGGATGGAGAGTTCCGCTGTAGATGCAGATGGACTTAACTACCGGGTTGAATTTGATCTTACGGGTACACAGAGTATCGAGGCGATTGTTGTCTCATTCTGTGAAGACTCACCGATCATTGGCGAAGAGGACTGTCTTGTGCCGACTGGCTTTGAGGTTGCCTCTACCGCATTTACAGGTGATGATGGCACCGAGGGAGACGTTGACGTTTCAGGCTTTACGCCATCAACGAGCCGAGTGGCTTCAGGCGGAGACACTGGTGACAACACCTTTACTATAACTGGCTCAGCCGCCAGTGCGACAGGTACAGTTGTGTTTACACTAGAAGATGTGACTAACCCGTCCGACCTAGGAACATTCTATGCTCGGATAATGGTATATGACGATGATACGAGAGCTGCAGCTTATACTAATCCAAACGATCCTGAAAATCCGGACCAAGCTGGTGGTATCGCATTGAGCACTGCAGAGGTGATTACCATTGAGGCTAAGGTACAGGAGCGTCTGACATTCTGTCTATTTACCGATACCCTTGACCCTGACCTAGAAACAGGTAACATCAACACATGTGACGGAGTCACTACTGAAGATGTGCTGCTTGGTGATGACAATGGTGTCTTGGATTCAACCATGCCATCCATTAACAAAGACGCGAAGTTCAACATTACTACCAATGCGTCAGCAGGTGCGATTGTCCGTATGAGTGGTAGCACTCTTACATCTGGATCATTCCAAATTGATTCAATCGGTGACACACCTACAGAGTACGAAGATGGCACCGAGCAATTCGGACTGTGTGTATACACGGATCCGCTCGGCCTGAATACTGCTGGGCTTGTGCCAACGGGCGATTACTCAGGTGGAGCAGCTGATGAGTGTGAATTAACGGACCCTGGTCAAGCACCAGATAACGACAACGGTGCGTTGTTTACCTTCCACTCAGATGCTTTAGACCCCGAAGTTACTTACGGTAGCGCGATTGCAGAGAAGGCCGCTGGCGAATTTTCGACAGGTCGTCTAGTCTTCCTCGGTGGCGTTTCCGATACGACTGAGCCGGGCATTTACACCACGACACTTAATTTCGTGGCAACTGGCCGATACTAAGGAAGTTTTTGGGAAAACGGTAATGCTACACTATGAGATATGAGGAAGCTACAAACGACTGACCGCTCTCGACTCATAGCAGTAAGCACGGTATGTGTAGCGGTGCTAGCGCTGATAATGGCGCTATCACTGATTACAGTTTCTGCCGTTTTAGTAGAAGACCGGTTTGTGCAACTTGAGAATCCCCGACCAGGGGATGTCGGATTGCACAGAGTGGGCTTTACTATTACGGATTTTTCACAACCTATTGGCTCTATACGCATACAATACTGCGGCAATAATCCTATAATTGGTGAAGTATGTGATCCGCCAGATGGGTTCGATGCCAGCGTAGTCAGCATCGAAAGCCAATCGGGCGAGACTGGCTTTGACGTACATGCGGACTCGGATGAATACAATGTGATATTAACTCGCTCGCCAACCATTCCGACAGAAGCTGACCTGCGGTACGAGCTGGCAGAGATTGTCAACCCAACAACGCTTGGAACCTTTTACGCACGGATATTTGTGTATCCAACAGAGGATGGTTCAGGGCCGCACACCCAAGCTGGCGGTATTGCGTTGTCGACAAGCGTGGACGTTAACGTTGAAGCAGAGGTGCCACCGTACTTAACTTTTTGTGCAGGAGTAGCCATTGATGGCTTTGATTGCGATTCGATTGATTCGTTTTTTATCGATTTAGGTGAGTTTTCTGACGCGTCGACCACCACTGCTTCCTCACAAATTTTAGTCGCTACCAATGCTGAAAACGGTTATGCAACCCGCATCAGGGGCACCACTCTTACCTCCGGTAATAACACGATACCGGCCTTAACTTCACCAAGCACTTCGCAAATAGGCGCAAGTCAATTCGGACTGAATTTACGTAATAACACTAATCCAAACGTCGGCGCAAATCCCTCAGGGCCAGGTACCGCAAACCCTACGGCCAACTACAATACACCTAATCAATTTATGTTTGAGGACAACTCAGCTATCGCTAACAGTCCCATACCGAGTAGTTTTCGCAAGTTTACGATTAGCTATATCACCAACATCCACGGCGACCAAGCTCCGGGTAGATACTCGACCACCATGTCATTTATAACCTTGGCAAATTTCTAGATAGCTGTTATGCTTTTGCTATAAACACTTAAAGCAACACATTTGCGCATATAAAATAGAGAGGAAACAATGAGTCAAACACTAAAGTCAACGTATGCAATTATTATTGCTGGAGTCTTTCTGCTAACAGCCTTCTTGCCTGTCGTGCCCCTTGGCGCACAGCCAGCAGGCGAACAAACAGTTACCGGGAATGGGTTCCGTATATCTCCAGTTACTTCAGAATTCATTATTGAGCCTGGCCAAACAGAAATCATGAACATCACCATAGAGAATCCAACCAGTGCTCCGCTGACAGCCGTAGCAATTGTCAATGACTTTGTCGCTGGAGAAAACGAAGACGGTGAAGTCCGACCGATATTAAACGAGGACGCGCCTGCGCCTCGAAACAGCTTCAAGTCACTCGTCAGCCCGATTGACCGTATCGAGCTTGAGCCAAGAGAGCGAGTAGAGCTTGAAGTGCCTATTAGCGTACCGGAAGATGCAAACGCTGGTGGTTACTATGGTATTGTTCGGTTTGAACCGGCGGAATTGCGTGATGCAGGCAACGTAACTCTATCTGCAAGCGTGGGGAGTATCGCTCTAGTGCGAGTGCCAGGTGACTTGACTGAACGACTTGATTTAGTGCAGATTTCTGCAGCCCAAGATAACTCACTCCGTTCTTTTTTGACGGGCGGTGACGTAAGTGTGCTCATCCGACTCCGCAATAGCGGTGACATTCACTTGCAGCCACACGGACTTGTCCAGATAAAGAATATGTTTGGCGACGTGGTGGCAAGCTACGAGCTCAACGACTCTTCGCCGAGAGCATATATTTTGCCAGACACCATTCGGCGTTTTCAGGATGATCTAGAGGAGCGGAACTGGTTTGGTCGCTATACGATTGAAGCAAACATTGGCAATATGCAAAGTGGCGGTGAGCCGCTTAACGCTCGGGCAACGTTCTGGTATATCCCAGCCTGGGCACTTGTGGCTCTCTTTGTCGCCCTGGCAGCTATCGCATTCGGCATCATTAGCCTAGTGAACCGCCGCAGCAACAAGAAAAAGCGCAAATAAACGACTCAAGCCTCGTTTACGCAAGCCTGACTCAATCTAGCGAGTTGGGCTTGTGTTTTTTTAACAGAGGCGGTACTATTGTGTCAGACGGTAAATAAAGATACTCCCGTGAAAAACACAAAATACAGCATAAAACAGTCCATCATAACAATTATCACGCTAAGCTTCGCGTGCTTGGCTGTTATTATGTTTGCGCCAAAAATCGCTGCTCAAGTATCACCTCCACCAGAAAACCCACAAAGTGGGGCAGTTGGTATGGAGGGAAGTATTTCAGCACCAGCACCAACACAACCTGCAACTATCGCTGTCCCATCAGACGGTCAGACATTTAGCTCGGTACCGATTACCGTTTCAGGTTTGTGTCCGCCGGGTGATGATCTAATTATCAAACTTTTTAAGAATAATATTTTTGGTGGTTCAGCACCATGTATAGATGGTAGCTACGAAATGGAGACCGACTTATTTATAGGTGAAAACGAGTTGGTTGCTGTCGTGTTCGATGCACTTGATCAGGCTGGCCCTGAGTCTAACAGCGTGACCGTGTTTTTTGAGGACGACAGCATCGCAGCGGTTGGCCGACCCACCCTGTCCAGTAATTTTGCTAAACGTGGAGCCAACCCTGGCCAGACATTAACGTGGCCGATTGATTTATCCGGAGGTCAGGGTCCATATGCAGTGAGCGTGGACTGGGGTGATGGCTCTTCACCAGACTTATTTACGCTCGAATTTCCGGGCACGTTCGATATCGAACATGTGTATGAGCGGCCAGGTGTTTATAATATCGTGATAAAAGTGACTGATGCCAATGGGAGCCCAGCTTTCTTGCAGCTAGTAGGAGTTGCGAATGGGCCGCTCGCCCAAGATGATATAGGTACTGCCACAGACTTTGAGGCTGCTACTGTAACACGGGTGTTGTGGCAACCCGCTGCTATTTTGATACCGTTTATAATTTCAACCTTCTGGCTTGGAAAGAAGTACCAACTCAAGCGAATCCGTGACAAGATTGAGCGCGGTGAGCGGCCATTCTGACGAGTTCTACAACTAATCTCTCCTAGGTTTTTGCTACACTACAAAAGCTATGACTACAAAGAAGCGTGTTTTTGTTGGTATGTCCGGGGGTGTTGACAGCTCTACTACTGCAGCATTACTAAAACAACAAGGCTACGACGTCACTGGCGTATACATGAAGAACTGGGCCGAAGATCTCCCGGGGTTTTATTGCCCATGGCAAGACGATTACGAAGATGCTATGCGTGTAGCAGTACAGCTCGATATCCCGTTTAAAATGTATGACTTCCAAAAGGAATATCGCAGCAAGGTAGTTGACTACATGCTTGATGCGTACAAGCAAGGCCTAACACCAAATCCTGACATTATGTGCAACCAAGAAATTAAGTTTAAGCTATTTCTGGATGCTGCACTGGAAGATGGCGCAGACTTGATAGCAACTGGCCACTATGCCCATACAAAAGACGGTAGGCTTTACCAAGCGCGTGATAGCCAAAAAGACCAGAGTTACTTTCTCTACAGAGTAGATAGCGCCCCCTTGGAGCGCACGCTGTTTCCGCTTGGCGATACAACCAAAGACGAAGTCCGACAAACCGCTAAAAAACTTGATCTGGCGACCGCTAATAAGCCGGACAGTCAAGGAATTTGCTTTATCGGGGATGTGCCGATAGAGGAATTTCTCGCTCAATTTATTGACACAGAGCCCGGTAATATCATCGATGAAAACGCTGCAGTGGTCGGTCAGCATAACGGGGCGCTATTTTATACGATTGGCCAACGGCACGGACTGGGAATTGGTGGCGGATTACCGTATTACGTGACAGGGAAAGACATGGCCAAGAATGAAGTCTACGTGACGAGCGATATTAGTAGCGACGACCTATGGTCGCGTGAGCTCACACTTGTGTCAACGCACTGGATTGTTGATAGTCCGATTGCTGCTGAAGCGTATCAAGCACGAATCAGGCATCGCGGGGAACTACTCGAGTGCAAGGTGGTAACCGATGCGAATGAAACGGTTGTTGTACTCGCTGATTCGGTGCGTGCTGCAGCCGCCGGTCAATCCGTCGTGATATATCGTGGCAATGAGTGTCTTGGCGGCGGAATTATCTCAAAAACCAAGCCGTAAACTTAGCCTTACCCGAAAGGTTTGATAGACTACTATTTGTATGAAGGCACAAGACATTCGTCGAAAATACCTCGACTACTTCACTAAGCGTGGACATCAAGTGATTCCCAGGGCACAGCTCGTACCGCAAGATGATCCGACGACGCTGTTTACCGGAAGCGGCATGCAGCCACTTATCCAATATTTACTTGGCGAGACCCACCCCAAGGGGAACAGGCTTGTGGATAGCCAAACTTGCCTGAGGGCTCAAGACATCGATGATGTTGGTAACAATCGGCACACTACATTTTTCGAGATGCTCGGGAACTGGAGCCTTGGTGACTACTTTAAGGAAGAGCAGATTCGCTGGTTTTTCGAATTTCTGACTGACGAGGTAGGGCTGGACCCTAATCGGATATACGCCACCTGCTTCATCGGTGATGAAAGGCGCGGTATTCCACGTGATGACGAATCAGCAAATATCTGGAAGAAGCTGTTTGAAGAAAAGGGAATCGACGCCAAAGTAGTTGACGTCGGTAGCCAAGCTGACGGAGATAAGCTCGGTATGCAAGATGGCCGTATATTCTTTTATGATGATGCTGAAAACTGGTGGAGTCGTGGCGGCGGACTGGACGCGACGCCTATTGGTGATCCGTGTGGTCCAGATAGCGAAGTGTTTTATGATTTCGGCGAAGAGCATCACGACGCGAGCTATGGTGAGCCGCACCCAGCGACTGATTCTGGTCGTTTCATCGAGATTGGCAATCAGGTGTTCATGCAGTATCGACGTACCGAGGATGGATTTGAGCCTCTCGCGCAAAAAAACGTTGACTTTGGTGGAGGACTAGAGCGGATAGCTGCGGCTGCCATCGACAGTCCAGACGTATTTAAGATAAGTCTAATCTGGCCAATCGTAGAACGACTTGAGCAACTTTCTGGCAAAACGTATGACCAACACACAGA
>SLOC01000069.1 GCA_007132685.1 Candidatus Saccharimonadota bacterium
GCCATGCTGATAAACTCATCCTTTGTCTCGTCCATCTCCTCGAGTCTCTGATTAGTTTGGCGCAGCTTCTTGGTCGCTTCATCAATTTTCTCTTGCAATGTAACGTTGAACCGTTCGATTTCTTCATAGCGAAGAGCGTTTTGAATCGCAATAATAATACTGTCAACTGCTGTGTTCAGTGTTCGGTTATCTTGGGTGTTGTATGATTGTCCGCCTTTTTTTGGCCCTAAAAATATAAAGCCAATACCTTCACTTTTGACAGATGAATCGGTTACCATTTTTACAGCTACAAAAACGTCGTTTTTTGACATGACAGCCTGAAGCTCAGACTGTTTATCCTTCAGGTTATCAGTGATGACGACCCTCTCTTTTACAGAGTGAAGCTGCTCCCGTATCAACTTTAGTTCTTCTGAAGGAATTTCTTTGTCTCTGGTGCCAAATCTTCGAACAGGTAATTCGCCAGTTTCTCTAAGTAAAAAGGTGCAATGCTCTGATCGTAATCCGTCCGCTATTGTGCCAGCGACCTCATTAAGAAGTGTTTCGATATCAAGGCTGCGCACCGCAGAACGGTTTACATTCGAGAGAAACTCTTCTGGATTATACGCACCCCTAAAAAATATGCTATTTGTGAAGGTGTTCAGTGCTTCGCTTAGCTTTTTGTACATAGCCAAAACGACTAACAAAGATGCTGTAACAGTCAGTATTTCTGTCGTGCCCAAGTTAAGCTCAAAGACACTGTTCGCAATAACTACGATGGGAGCTACAAAAATAACTGTAGCTAAAAATAGTGATGATAAATATGCGGTGGCGCGAATTGCATAAAACTGGAGGTCAAAAAGCTTCCATTTAACCATGGCATAGCTCAGCATAAGAATGAAAAATGCTGAGTATGCTGGAGTTATATCAATTAGGTCAAAATTTCCGTACGCTACAGGCATCAATATGCCTGTAATAGGTGCCAGAAAAACTATTGGAAGGAATCCGATAAAAAGATACGCCGCCTGTGAACGTGTCTGTTTTTCGGCTGCAGGGCTTCTCATTACCGTGTATAACCTGTAAAAAGTGAGCCCAGCAAAGAAAACCATGAATGTGCCGAATGCATGTATCCCCGTATCAAAAGTGAAGGCTGGTCCATCAACGCCACTAATCATGAGCGGCGTAAAGCTTAAAAAGAAGACGACTATACTGACTGTTAAAATAGTTTGATTACTCAGCCTAATGCCTCGTTTAATATGGTCTTTCATAAGTGAATATACGAGGTAATAGAGAAGAATGACTGAGCTAACAGTTAGCGCAAGCACCGCTCGAGCAAAAAATAATCGGCTATCTTCTGGAAGTACAGTTGATAAATAGTTCGACAGCCCGAGCAAAATAAACGAAAAAGTCGTAAACCCAAACAAAATATTAGCGGCACGCCTTTTGTTGAGGACAATCACGGTTATGCCAGCAAGAATACTCAGAATTGTACTTATGGTTACAACTGTTAGACCTAGCATTTCCCTCTAGTATACAAGAGAAAGTAGAAGCTAGTGCTTATTTCACCTATGTTGTATGTGTTTTGTAGTTATTGAGAGAGGTGTTTTTTTAGGTTAATCGCAGATTTTACAGTTTCGACTAATGAGTGTTCACGTGATTGACGGTAGACTGACCGAGGCGAATCGACATATCTGCCAGACGGCAGTTCTCTGCCAAGTAAAATATCTTCCGCAGCATATGCAATATTAGTTCCGCCTCTTGTTGCAGTCATCCCAAGTTGAGGAATCCCATTAACCTTTGTTCCGATAAGTGTCACTGTGTCCATTAGTCGTTTCGTAAGGTGTTTCAGCCCTGTGTGGCGAGCCATAAGGCGCATATTTTCTGCATGAGACACCTCGCCACTTGCCAATAATGCAGCTTGATTTTCGTCTATTTTGCCATTGAATATGATTTTGGCAGCATCCTCTGTATCGTATCTTTCTATGTCGACTACAGATTTTTTACCTATGTCTGCTGCCATCACAAGAGGCACTTGGTGGTCTCTGGCTGTAATACGAGCCAAGGCTTTTGCGGGAAGGTTGTCCATTTCTTCAACGATAAGATCGCAATCACTTATCTCTCTTGCAGTCTCTACGGTTAGGCCATCTCGAAGCAATGTGATATCTATCCATGGGTCTTTTTCGCTTATGCCAATAGCTGCGTTATCTGCTTTGTGATTACCTAGATCTGTATATCCGGCGCTCAGTCTGTTCAGATTAGTGGCCTCAATTTGATCATTATCAGCAAGAACATATTCCCCGCCTATCCCAGACTCAACTAACGCCTCCACAGCTTTACTGCCGACACTTAAGCCTAAGACTGCGATGCGGGCATCAAATAATACAGCCTGTTCTTCATCTGTAATTAGATTACGATTTCTAGATGTTCTGAGCTGTCGGTAATCTTCTCTATCGGGGAAGCGTGATAAGATTCCGGACCAAGGAAATACCACCCAAGTACCGAACTCTACACCTTGATTTAATGCTTCTGCCTGAAACTCGAGCAGCTTGTCTCTATCACCTCGGTGCTCCGGGTGATTGTGTTCGAACAGCTCCCTGGTCACTATATCTAATGGGTCGTGGCATTGCAGCGGAGGGAGGTCTGCGCTCTCCCGATTATCAATAAGCGTCTCTAGCTTCAGCTGGTCTTCTGTATTGCTCAGCTTGAATGTTGGAGGCTGACTCCAGACGCTTGCTGCTTTTTCGTGAGTCCTTTTAGCAAGGATAGCTTCAGGATTATTAGGCTGCATTACCATCCTCCTCTGACCCTTCTGCCAATCGCCCTAGAGTGTCTTTTATTTCTTCTGGGACCTGTGGTGCATTTGGGTATAAATTCGCAAATAACAAGGCATTTCTTTGATATCTTTTTTGGTCTATAGGTCTCTCGGCTTCTTTTGAAGCCTTGAGGAGGTTGAAGATAAACTTGTCTGGTTCGATGACAACCGGTATGAGCGTAGTTTCGTTCCTGTATCGATTCTCATCTAATACGACCGCATCACCGACCTGGCGAAAATTAGCATGTGTGAGTGAGCGCCTTAATCCTCCTAGAACAACATCAACGAGGCTGCAAAAAAGCAGCCGCTCTGACTGATCGTCCGTAGAAATTGACTCGGCTACAATTCTTCTCATGATTTCGGTTGAGCCAGGGCAAGGGCCTGGCTCTGAGTTCGCAAGAGCCGTTACCTCTTGGACTGGATGTCCGGCCGTAGTTCTGTCTTGTATTTCCAGAACTGCGGTGCTATCTAGACCGTCTTTTACAAGATCATATGTTGGCAAATCTCTGATGTCCTGCCTGCGAACCAGCCTTGCTGTTGACATGTCTTGTTTATTTCTCGGGTTGGTTGCTATGAAGTATTTTATTCCCTCTTGATAGTGTCTTGACTTGTCAATCTCTGGTCGTAAAAAGCCATGCTCATCAATCGCCTCATCTTTAGCTAGTCCTGCACGAAGGTAGCCTTTTGCATGTGTTCTCCACGCGTGCGGCAACATCAAGTCGGCTCCTGAACTATCGGGACCCCCTGACCAATGGTCGTATTTATCTTCCAGTGTGCTCAGCTCGACTTCTGGTGAAAGCGGCGGAAGTAAAGGTTGTTGCATGTTGAGTAGACCTATCAGTGATGTTTACGGATTTACATTAAAAAAATACGGCGCCACGCCCCATGATTGACTCATAGAGCGCTGCGCCGTATTTATCTTCTAAAGTACCGTGGTATAGTAGCAAAAGAAATTTAATTTGTCAACCATATAATCAAAACCATACTTTTGCAAATGAAGAAAATTGCCATCATAGAAGACGAGCATCCCATCGCCAAGATGTATGAGCTCAAGCTCACCAATAACGGCTACGATGTAGCGATTGCCACAGATGGTCATGAGGGATACGACCTAATAAAAGAAATGCAACCGGATCTCGTACTGCTCGATCTGCGTATGCCTGAAATGAGCGGAGACGAACTACTAGAAAAGATACGCCAAACTGATTGGGGGGCACACCCAAGGGTCGTCGTACTCACTAATATCAGCCGCGACGAGGCGCCTTCCAGCCTACGACTGCTCGGGATAGATCGCTATATCGTCAAGGCACATCATACTCCAGCCGAAGTCGTCGCCGTCGTGGACGAAATCTTGAGCTAAATTGCTAAAGGTAGTGTGATACCCCAACAAGAGGCATAAATAAAAAATTTTTGCTATACTGACCCTATATTACAATCACCTTAGCAGACAGGATACAAAGTAGTGGCAAAAATCGTAATCGCTGAAGATGATCAAATGTTAGCTGAGATATACCAAACTCGGTTAGAGCTGGCTGGGCATGAAGTATCGGTAGTGCACGACGGCTTGTCTGCGGTGAATAAAATCCACGAGGTAATGCCCGATTTGGCGTTGCTTGACCTGATGATGCCACAACTGTCCGGCGACCAAGTTCTCGCTAAGCTACGCGAGAGTGAATGGGGCAAAGACATTAAAGTCATATTGTTAACCAACATCAGCAAGGCCGAGGCGCCAGATACGCTCGATAATCTACATTTCGAGCGCTATATCGTAAAGGTCGAGCTATCACACAATCAACTGGCAGATATCGTTAATAGTACACTTGGGCTGGCCGACCAGCCAGCTAGTTAAATCATGCGCAGATTGTATAAAATGACCGCTTTGAGGTAGTATCTAGATATGGCTAAAAAAGTTGCGATTATCGAAGATGACCTAGCGATTGCTCAAATGTATCGCATGAAGTTCGAGGCAGAAGACTATGAGGTCGAAACTGCTGAGAACGGCAATCTCGGATTGCAGCTAGCAGAAGAGATGCGACCGGATGTCATCCTGCTCGACCTAATGATGCCCGAGATGACCGGTGATGAGATGCTCAAAAAGTTACGCAATACTGACTGGGGCAAAGACATCAAGGTGATTATCCTGACCAATATGGGCGAGCAAGAGGCGCCAGCAATTATCAGAGAACTTGGCGTAAAACGCTTTATCGTCAAGGCTGATATGACCCCACGACAAGTTGCCGAAATGGTCAAAGCCGAACTCGAAGACACCAACTAAACCCGACTACTGCTACAATTCAACTATGAAAATTGCATTGCTAGGATTTGACCGACAAGGAAGATCGGCGTACGAATACTGGTCTAGCCCGGATAATGAGGTTACGATTTGCGACCGCAAGTCGAATCTAGACAACCCGCCACCAGATGCAGCATTAAAACTGGGGGACAATTATCTCGCAGACCTGGGTCAATATGATCTGCTAGTACGAACACCTGGCCTGCATCCACAGACAATATTGGACGCAAACCCTGACGCCTCCCTACTCGAAGACAAGATTACGACAGTAACAAATGAGTTCATGCGCGCCTGCCCAACGAAAAACATCATCGGAGTGACTGGCACGAAGGGCAAAGGCACGACAGCTACATTGATTGCTGAGATGTTGCACGTCGCTGGCAAGCGGGTGCATCTGGGTGGCAACATTGGCATACCGCCGCTCGATATGCTGCAAGGTGCTGGACTTTTACATAAAGAGTCTGGGCAAAGCGACAGCGAAAACAAGAGCATCCAACAAGATGACTGGGTGATACTGGAGCTGGCCAATTATCAACTAATTGATTTGCAATACTCGCCACATATAGCAGTTTGCTTGATGATTACTCCCGAACACCTGGATTGGCACGAGTCACTCGAAGAATACCTCCGCGCCAAGCAGCAAATCTTCACCCATCAAGCTGAAAAGGATATCGCCATCTACAAAGCTGGCGATAACCGCTCCATGCACCTCGCGACGACCAGCCTCGGTTCACACATCCCCTATATGGAAGCACCCGGAGCATTCGTCAAAGACGATGCCGTCTGGATAGACAACGAGCAGCTCTGCCACAAAAAGGACGTCGGGCTTGTCGGTGAGCACAATCTTGAAAATGTTTGCGCAGCAGCCACCGTAGTCTGGCAAATAACGCCTGAAGCAAAGGCAATCCGCGAAGGCATCAAAAACATCAAGAGTCTGCCACATCGGCTGGAGCTGATAAAGGAAGTAAA
>SLOC01000030.1 GCA_007132685.1 Candidatus Saccharimonadota bacterium
AACGCTTTTTCCGTTTCGGTTTGTACTTTACGATTTATGGTTCGTCGATGGATGAGCTAGAGTTTGTCTCGCACAAGGTTGAGTCAATGCTTGGTCAGCAACTAACCTACTCCAAGCCCGCCACCTCACAACAAGAGCAGGGATTAAATAGTACTGTGCCGCAGTTTACCGACAAGCTGCAGATTAGACGCAATATGAGCACAGGGGCATTATCGACAAGTTTTCCGTTTACTTCAGCTGATCTTACACAAGAAAACGGCATACTTTACGGCATCAATATGCATAACTCTGGCCTGGTTATCTTTGACCGCTTTTCTTTGGAAAACGGCAACTCAGTAGTCTTTGCAAAGTCTGGTGCCGGTAAATCGTTCACTGTGAAGCTCGAGGCACTCAGGAGTATGATGATGGGTACGGAAATATTCATCATCGACCCAGAGAACGAGTACCAGCGCATGGCCGAGGCGGTCGGTGGAGCATACGTACGACTGAGTCTTAACTCCAACAGTCGGATTAATCCGTTCGAGCTTCCAGATATACCAGAAGGCGATGATGAGTCTGATGACGCGCTCCGCAGCAATCTGGTAACCCTCCATGGGCTCCTCCGACTCATGATGGGCGGTGCTCAAGCCCAGATGTCTGGACAAGCTGGCCAGACGGCGCCAGCACTTACCCCAGCCGAAGAGGCTGATCTCGACGCAGCACTTATCGAAACGTATGCAAAAGCTGGCATCACCAACGATCCACTTACTCACAAATCAACCCCACCAACTATCAATGACCTCTATGACACACTGCTCCATATGGGAGGCTTTGGCCCACAGCTGGCGCAACGACTGCGCAAATACACTACGGGTACATTCGCAGGTATCTTCTCACAGCAGTCCAACATCAACATCAATAATCCTATGGTCGTCTTCAACATTAGAGACCTAGAAGATGAGTTGCGCCCCGTAGCTATGTACATCGTGCTGAATTTCATCTGGAATAAGACCAAGATGGACAAGAGGCGCCGTATGTTGGTCGTGGACGAAGCGTGGCAATTAATGAAATACGAGGACTCGGCTAACTTCCTCTTTAGCCTGGCGAAACGAGCTCGTAAGTACAACTTAGGGATAACCACTATCACCCAGGATGTCGAAGACTTTATGGGCTCCCGCATGGGTCGCGCCATCGTTGCCAACGCTTCCATGCAGATTCTACTCAAACAATCTGCATCAGCAGTCGATGTACTATCGGACACGTTTAAGTTAACGAGCGAAGAGAAAAAGCGCCTGAGCCAGTTCCCAGTCGGACAAGGGCTTTTCTTTGCCGGTTCAAACCATGTGCATATTCAAATTACTGCCAGCCCAACAGAGACATCGCTCATCACCACCAATCCAGAACAGATAAAACGCTTAGAACAATCCGGCGAAATGCAGGGCCAAGAAGGATCTATTGATTTGAATAACCGTTTATCGCCTGGTGTATAATGCCAACTAGAAAACGGGAAAAATTATGCCTCCTACCGACTTAAAAGAAAAAGAAAACACGGAATCGGGCCTCAACAAATCTTCCGATACTGATAAGGCTGTCGGTGACCTGGAGAGATCATTCGCCTCACCAAGCGCAACTGACAACGACTTACCGGCAGGCCACCCCAGCAAAACAAAGAAGGGCTCCCTAAAAAGACTCTTGACCCCCAAGAAAGCCTTGATAGGGGTCGGCACCACCTTAGTTGTTTCTGGTTCATTATTTTTTGTTAATTTAATTGGTGGCCCTTTGGAATTATTACACCTATCAAACATACTGGACAGAACCTCACAACCAACCCAATCAATGATGCGTTCACGCACAGGAAGCATGCTTCGAAATGCTCGCGCTGCCCAAACAGGAGACATAGGTGAATCTAGAGTTAGCAGGATTGGTAGCCGAATATTTAGCAACGTAACGAATCAATTAGCGAACATTGGCGTAGAGTTTAGTGATCGTTCTAGTAGAACCGGTCGGCCAGGAGTTATGAGTGTTGACGGCAGTCGACACCCTCAGTTCCGCGACATACCTGGAGGACCACAACGCGAAGCAGCTGTCGCAAGACATTATGGAATCAACCAGTCAAGAGTTAGCACTGTATCAGGTCGGGTTATTGTTGATTTACAAGGCTATAGCGCAGGAGCCGTTAGAGCACTTGTCGACACTTCACTTCGCAACCTAGAAGATGGTCGCGTCAAAACCGCCATGAACAAACGAGTCATGGCGAAGTTCTTTAATGTGCCCTCTCTCTTTCGACCGTTTCAAAGAGTGCAGGCAGACACTGAGCAACGTCTGGATACCCGCGCACAAAGGAGGCAGACCGAACGTGAAAGAAAAGCAACAAAGCGCCCCACACTATCGCCGAGATATCAAAGCGCGATTGACACAGCAAAGAGCAGGCTACAAGGATGGTCTGGTCGCATAGCTGTACTTACAACCCTACAGGGTGTTTATTGTAATATATATGGCGTAAGAGACCTCTTGCCTCTTATTAATTACGCACAGGTTGTCGTTCCTGCTTCAATAGAGTCGATTGATAAACGTGCTGTACCGGCTCAATTACAGGCTGGCGAAAATGTAAGTCTGGCTCAAGCAAATGCCGTAGTCGAATCTTTTTCATATGATGCCCAGGAAGCCATCAACGAAATCGGCGCAGATAATCTTGACATCGAAGACATTGAGCAAATGGAAGCAAATGACGGAAAAAGTATATGGAGCGGAAAAGCTCTGAGTGCTTTAGCAAACAATAATAGCGGAGCAGGACAAGAGATAGATCCAGGCTACAAGCTAGCCTTTTCAGGTCAACTAGAGGGCGAAAACTTGAGCTCGCTATTTGAGGATAGTGTTGCGGGAAGTATTACTTGCAGTACAGCTGGAATGGTTGTGGGTGGGGTGCTTGGCACTGCGCTAGCTTTTGTTCCAGTCGCAGGATGGAAAGCAAGAGCAGCTATTGCTGGAGGGCAAACCCTGTTGTTTATGGCAGCTACAAATGTAATTACAGGCATCGTTATAGACAGAACGTCCGAGCATGCTATGGAGGTGTTTTCAGGACCGCAGGGCGGCAACCTGCTCGCTTATGGAGCCCGGGCGAGCAACAACATGAACGCTCAGTCCATGGGAGGTGTTGAACTTTCTAATACACAAACTGCGGCACTGTTGCGTGAGGCGAACGAAAGAGAACGTCTGGAGCTCCAGGAGAGGTCTTTTGCTCAGAGAACGCTCGACATCAGTGACCACCGTTCCGTACTTGGTCAAACCTACCGATCTCTGAGCACAAAGTTTGAAGCAGGATTTTTAAAAGGCTTGTTCTCATTATTTAACCCGGTCACCTTGTTCTCATCGATTTCAAACAGCATCACTTCAGTTGTTAGGGCTGACACCAATGAAAGCTATGATTGGGGCTTTCCTGTGTACGGAGTTCCGTTAGATATACTCAACAACGATAAATATGAAGACCCTTACTACAATGCGTCGGTCGTAACTACAATTTTGGATACTCGTGATTCACGATCAGAGGATTTGATTGAGCGCGCCGAGATATGTTTCGGAGTGAGAGTCGTTAACCAATCAGGTGAATGGAACGTGCTACGGGATGAGGCGGTTAATCCACTTGAGGATGACTACATTGATGCTGACTGTGATGATTTGAGTGACGAAGATTGGGCGCGTATGATGTTGTTTGTATTTGATAACTCGATTATTACGGCACTGGATTGTTATGAGGGTAATCGCGTATCTTGTAATGATCTCGGTATCGGTGCCTCGTCGCCCCAGCAAGCTGGAGATATAAATATAGATACCGAAGGTGGTTTCGTTGGTGTGGATACCAGCAACTTGGTATGTCCGGATGGCAGTTCAGATATGGGAACGGTTTTGGTCCCAACTGGGGAAAATCTACCTTCAGATATACAGCAAACAGAAATCAGGCTTTGTGATATACCCGGAATATCAACCGGCACGAATGTCATAATTGCTCAAAACGTAATTGATTTACTCGCCGCAGCTGAGCAGGACGGACTCAGCTTGACCGGCACAAACTTCAGGAGTTCTGAACGGCAAGCGGAGTTAAGGGTAATAAACGGCTGTCCCGATGTTTACGAGTCTCCTGCAAGCACTTGCGATATTCCAACGGCACGCCCCGGAAGCTCAATGCACGAGCATGGCCTGGCTATCGATTTCAGAAATTGTGCAGAGAGATCAACCCAATGTTATCAGTGGCTTGATAGAAATGCAGCTGACTTTGGTCTAATTAATTTGCCGAGTGAGCCTTGGCATTGGTCAACGAATGGAAGGTAATAACATATGTCAGTAAACATATTTGGCTATATAAAGAGAGGTTCAATTGTTCTTATAGCACTTATTATGTTCTTTACCGTACCGGCCGAGGCCATATCTAGCGAACAAAGAAGGCTTTACCACTCTGGTGTTTCTTATTATGATATCGATGAGTATTGTGGAATTAATCCGTTCTCTGCAGGTGCGAATTCTGCTGTGGGTGATGCATCTGGCTATCCAGTACGTGTACCGGTCATTAGTGACCCTGACGCGCTCGCGGCAGCAATTGATCAATTTATTCTAGAGACTCGCCCCAACTCTCCGTATGCAGGTATGGGACAGTATTTTGTTCAAGGAGGGATGAGGGCAGAGATTAACCCGATAATGGTCGTCACTATATCATTAAAAGAGACGCAACTAGCAACAATCAGCGGCTCTGGTATGGCGGCGGGGTCGCACAACTCTTTCGGTCGTACAGCAAACCCAAGAACTCAACCCTACGTAGAAACGAATAGGTATTGGTATAAGTGGGACTCTTGGCAAGCGTCTCTGTTTAGCGAGGAATTTCCTGCGGATGGAACAGTGGAGCAGCCTGATGATATCTTCCAATATATTGCTCGAAGGTTCGAATCAAACCTCGACAACTTTGAAGATTTTTTGGAGCAGTACGCACCATCTTTCGAAAATGACACCGCCCAATATATTAATGATGTGTTGAGATGGTCAGACCTTATAGTTGATATGGCGGGTGAGGATGTTGTTGATTTAGGGCAAATTGGTAGCAGCGTCACTACTACCGCAAGTGGGACAGAAAGATGTCCACCAACCACCAGGGGACAGCCAGCCGGGATAGAGAATTTTGTGTTTTATAGTCAAAACGATGAGGCTTGGCGAAATTATCCGTTTGGGTCAAGTCGCTTAGGGCCATCGGGTTGTGGCCCTACATCTGTTGCAATGGTGGTTGCTACATTCGTGGATAGCTCAGTTACTCCCATAGAGGTCGCCGACAAGACTCATCAGTATTATATAGCTGGTAGCGGGAGTTCGTGGGCGCTATTCACTGAAGGGATTGCGCAGTGGGGACTTAGCTCAAGGGATATCGGGGCGAACTTTGACGCGGCGAGAGACGCCTTAGACGAAGGAAGCCTAATAATTGCGAGAGGAAATGGGCCGATGCCGTTTACTCGAGGAGGTCACGTAATCGTGATACGTGGACATGACGGCCAAGGTGGATTTTATGTTGGCGACCCGCAAGAGCGTCAACTGCGTGAAGAACCATACGACCAAGCAAGGCTAGCAGGGAGCAACATTAATATGTGGGTAATATCGAGATGAAAACATTAACAAAAAATAGAATACTTGTACTCTCATTGGTAGCACTAGTAGTACTAGTGGGTATATTCCTAACGATTTCTGTTGTTATTGATACCGATGATTTTGATCCAGAGGACACTTATGAGGTTAACGAATTAACTGGTGAAGTCACAAGAATTACTAATACTACCCCTGAAAAAGCAGGGAGAACCCAGGACCTTATAGTCTACGGCTATACTGACGGGTTGTTCGATTCGTTATCACACATTCAAAGAGAATTGTTTAGAGAGCAAACTAGTGCGTACATCAAATCATTTTATGGTGACGATGTGATATCGATAACCATAGACCCAAAC
>SLOC01000036.1 GCA_007132685.1 Candidatus Saccharimonadota bacterium
AGATATCAAATCATTCTTGTCTCAACTTGGTTTACCAGCCGACAGCGTGCATGAGCACGAAGTACCAGAAGAAGACCGGGCCCACTACAGCGAACGCACCATTGACTTCATGTTTGATTATCCGCACAAGCGCGACGAACTGCTCGGCCTAGCGTATCGCACCGACTTTGATCTGAAGAATATCCAAGACCACAGCGGTAAAAGCATGGAATACATCTTCAAGGGCGGGGGAGAGCGCTTCATTCCGCACGTGATAGAGCCGAGTTTTGGCGTGGAGCGCGCTATCATGGCCGTACTGGTCAGTGCGTTCACGCAGGATGAGGTCAATGGCGAAGCCCGGAATTATCTAAAGCTCCCAATACATCTGGCACCGTACCGCGTAGCCGTCAGCCCATTGCTCAAAAATAAGGAAGAGCTCGTCAAAAAAGCCCGCGAAGTCTATGATTTACTCAAGAAAGAATTCGGTAACGTTGCCTGGGATGACAACGGCAATATCGGCAAGCGCTACCGCCGCCAAGACGAAATCGGTACACCCCACTGTGTGGTTATCGACTTCGATACGATAGAGAAGGATGGGACTGTGACGGTACGGAACCGTGACACAACAGAACAAGAACGTGTTTCTATCGATGAACTTGTAGACAAGCTTAGATAAAGAATTTTTAGTGGGTTTTGGCCCACGGGTGACCTCTTATTGTCCGCAGCCGAGCCTGGGAGCACGAGGCGTTGTTTTATAGTGAACCAGCGCAGTCGTATATACTAATGGAATAACGAGGAGAAAATATGGAGAAAAATCCAAAACCTGAATCAACCTATCGCTTTTTTAATAGAACTATGGGGGCGAGCGCGCTCGGTATAGCAGCTGGAACAGTATTGATGACGTCCGGTGGCAGTGTGGAGTTGAATCGTGAGTGTCCAGGACCAGAGACAGTAATTGAAGAATTCGAAGAAGAAATTGTGTGTGATGGAAACGTCGAATCAATCGAGATACCAGTGCGTACAGCCGCCGGGGGCGCGACGACACTATTCGCTGGTGTCATCGGCATCAGTGCACTTGGCTGGAAGCGAGAAATCAAAAAAGCGCAAAATCCTAAAAGCATGTGAATACGCAAGTCGACTTGCGTATTGAGATTTAGTAGACAAAAAACTTATACACGCGAAGGATATTATCATCAGCAAATATTGGACGAACACAAAAGTAGATGGTTGGTGGGTTTGACTTTGGGCGAGTCGGCCAGCATAGTAGTGTTATGAGCGAGTTCGACAGAGAAAGGCATGAATTTGACAATATGCCTCTTCGCGAGAGGCTTGTTAATCCGTTCCTGCCGGAATTCGAAGCTATAGAGCCTAATGAAATCAGAAAGCTGACTCACGGCGACCGAGAAATCATCGTACATCACTACAATACGATGGTAGTGTTGTATCCAGAAGGCAGTGAATACGAGATGTTTGACCACATTGTGATTGCTGACCAAGAGCAGTTTCCTGAGCCGTATTATATTTTCCCCGAACCATCAGATTTACTGGACGATGTCGATTTGCTCACGAGCGACGAATCTGACGCTGTAGCGGGGGAGGAGTTCGACGACTTTTTTGACCTCACTATTTCTAAACTACAGTTTCTTGGTGTCACTACGATGTATCCAGCTTATCCTCAGCCATACGTAATTAGTCGATATTATCCATTTGCACGAGGCAGCGAGCCCATAGACGCAGGTCTTCGACGAATTATTGATGAATCGCAGGGGAAGTAGGCGATGCTAAACAAATGGCATGATTGGCTGGATCAGCCTAAATTTGACGAGCAGTGGCACCTCGAAGATATCGCAGATGAACTGGACGAGTATCAGGAAGAGACGAAGCTGCTCAAGAAGTGGAGTGAGGCATCCGATGTGGTCTATGCCTATACTCGCTCAAAATGGACAGGCCACAATGAAGTGGAGTTCCCGCTCGGCACGATGGCGTATATATTCGGAGCCATATATATGTATCCAAAATATAGTTTGCGCCAGCTGTTCTTCCAGCGCGCAGGCAAGAAAGCAGGGCTGAGTGAGCGGCTCGTCTGTGTGCGCAACCCGAAGAAGACTCATAAGCTTCACCAAATTGCCGAGCAAAACAATCTCGATAAACAAGAATTCCAACAAATCTGCGAAAAACAGCTCCGCTACTGGATACTTTTACCTTAACGAATCTCTCTTTGTCTACGGGCGCACACTAACCAATCAGATTATACGTTGCGCGCTTGACGGAAGCCCGCAATCTGTAATAATTAGTATAAATCAAGGAAAAAAGACAATGACTACAGCATCATACGGAGAATTAGTTGAATCTACGCTAGAAGTACTGCATCGGCATCCTGCGAAGACTACAAAAAACGGTAATCAGGTCCTTAGAAGTGAAATTATCTGCGAAGATGTATTGACTATCAATCTGTGTGCCACCGTACCAATAGATGGCTACACCTCGGACGAAATAAAACCCCAACTCGATGGAATTGACGTCAAAGATGTGGGTACCGTTGGGCTTGCTCATAGAATAGGGTCGACAATTGCAGAGATAGCTCTAGTTGTTAGGGAAGTAAAGCTGGGTGACAGGGACACGTACATCGCGTATTTCAAGGGTCACCTAGATTCGCTGGTGAATTAACGTGGCAGAAGCCGGACGGCAAGTAGATTTTTGCGAGCATCAAGGGTGCGGGTTCGAGCAGCGGGTAGAGTACTGCAGGAATCCTGATGAGTTTGTTCGGCAGGATGGCCTCATCGTCGCTGAGCTGGCAGCAAGAATATTGTATAAGCATGTCGGTTTGCTCATAGACGAGTCATTTAAATTGTCTAGCGACTTAGAGAGCAGTGTCGCCCGACGTAATGTTACTTCCATCTCCGGTTTTGTAGTGAGCGATACATGTGAACTCGAACACATAGAGATGAACTTATCCCATTTTGTCGATGACAGTGAGGAGTTATTTGCAGTCGATATCAAACAGCTGGCAATGGGTGAATCCGCTGACCTGTCAATGGACGAGGGGATGACCCGTTATAGACTGCACTTCCATGACGATGAGCAGATTACTGGTGTAGTCACGGGCCCGGAATGGTCTATGCGAGAAAACAGCAGAGGCATTTCCTCCCGTGATACGACACGGAATATGAGTCAGTACGATTACTTAGGTTTAATTGATACGTTGGTGCATGTCTATGAACTGCGATATGATGAACTAGAAGGGAGCCAACACGCACAATTGACCGTGTGGCCTACTGAGGGGCAGGAGTAAATATGCAACTAATCATAGCAGTAGTATTACTCGTAGCAGTCTTATATGGATTTACTGCCATACGAAAGCGCTCGTCAAGGCGTACCAAGCGAATCGGTCTGGCGGTGTGGCTCGCGCTAGGTATAGCAGCCTTTATCTTTGGGTTGCTTAATGCAGCGGGGGATATCGGGGTGCTTATCTTGACGGTGATGGTGGCGCTGTTTTGGGTGCTGCCAACTGCCGGTCTGCTTCTCTTGGATCGAAACACTATAGACAAAATAGAATAAATATGACAGAATATACGGCTATAACTCATGAAAAGCAATGGATACAGGCTCCAGGCTGCTGAGATAGACGTTTCTATTCAGCGCGGACTGCCAGACGATGGTTTAATCTCCGAGCACGCCGATAGTGGGGTAGAGTTAATTGTTGCGGATATTGATGCAACGCTGACAGATACACACCAGGGTGAGCTATGTCAGCAGGCCTACACGCTTGCAAAGACCGCTGACGATTATGGCCTCGGGTTAGCTTTGGTGTCTAACAACCGAAATCGTTCATACATAGAATCTGTCGCTGACGAACTTTCAGTAGCTGATGAATTAGTTTTCTCACCAGAAAAACTTAGAGACTGTAAGCCAGCTCCTACAATGTTGCGTCGAGCTATCAAAAAAGCAGGGACAACGCCAGAGGCGACGTTTGCGATAGGCGACGGAACTACCGACGTTATATCATTTCTCTTGTCTGATATACGGCGCTTCTCGGTGCGGGTAAATTGTCCCGAGGAAGCAAAAGGGTACTGGTTTCGACCAAAAGTGAGGCGGATAGAGTATGCAGCTGGGAGGCACGCACTGCAACTTGCTAAAAAACGCGAATTGGTTTGATGTGACAAGTCGTTTATGCTTGGTGTTTATAACCATGTCAGATATATTGATGCCATCAATCGGATATGTCCGACTAAATGAGAATAGCGAGGTGAAACAGGGCAAATGGAACTAAACGAAATGTTTTATGAGGTGCACCAAGTCGATAGTGTTTACATAGAAGCGGTGAGAGGTAAGAGCGACAAAGAACAAACACCCCGCGAGCAGAAGCTTGTACGTATTGCTGACGCCGTGGCAGAACTAATAGAATCAAAATTAATTTTTGAGGCGTCTCATAGTGAAGATGGTGAACTAACAATTTGCCGATATCGCTCTGATCGTACCATTGAGCGTGATGGCAATAAACTAAGAGCACAGTTTATCCTAGACAGAGTCAATAATTGGAATAGCGATATCTGGATAGGTATACCGGTTAGCATTGTAGGTCGTCATGTAAATCTTGAAGGTTCGAACATGATTATTGATTTTATCCAGGAACAAACAGAAGCTCTAGAGGATTTCGTCGATAGTGATGATTCGTTAGGTCAAGAAGAACCCGCCGCATAAAGCTCGCCAGTTAGAACAATAACTACAAAAGTCGTAGCGACTTAATGATATCTACCGCTTGTTCGTAAGCGTTAGTGGAGCGGAAGTAATCTGGCGACACCTGATACATGTCTAAATCATCTTCGAGCGTATCAGAACTATAGCCGCCGACAATGATGTATGAGTCGCCATCTCGTCCGAAGTCTGGGCCGAGCGTATCACCCGGGGAGAGTTGAAAGTTGCCAGCAATCATCATGAACGACAGGTTATTCGTAGCGTCTAGGCCAAAGAACTGTAGAAATGTTTCTTCGCGTTGGCCGGTGGCCGGATTACTGTACTCTATTTGCTCTGAAGCTAGCGTGGCTACGCCACGACCGATGTAAGTGCTGTCGGCGTCACGTGCACCCTGGCGGAAATACAGCTTGAAGTGCGCATTGTCTACCTCTGCTCCATCAATAGTGCTCAAGCGAAAGGCTGGCGAGGTCAGTGTTACGTCATCTCCTTCTTCATTTACTGTCCAGGTGTCAGGGTATTCGAATTCCATACGAGGGTTTGAACTGCGAGTTGACTCTAGCGAGAAGTTAGCAGTAACGTCAGCACCTTCGGCCGCGGCATCTGGCTCAGGGATGTCCTGGTCCGTTTCTGTTTCGGTAGCGGTCGTGTCAGCCGGGTCATCATTATTACCTGCGAAATACATCCAAGATCCAGCAGCCAGACCAAACAGTAAGACTACGCCAAGCGTAATCAAGAGCCAAAGAGGGAGTGGTTTTTTATTTTTGTGTGGTGACGGTGGACGGTAGTCATCGTTTGGCATATCCAACTCCTGGCCGTAAATTTCTTCATCTGTTGGCTTATTGTACATCGCTTATGCATACCCTCTTACGTATGATTACATAATAGCATTAAAAAAAGCATATATCACACCTCAACACCTTCGTGCTGTATCATAGAGCTAATGCGTGAGATAGAAGTCAAAGCCCGAATCACAAATAAAGAAGAGCTGTTAACGAAACTTAGAGAAGTCGACATAGTTCTTTCTGAGCCGATGACGCAACACGATATCGTGTATGGCAAGAAAGACTCCGACGAGCCTCATATTGAGCAAAATTGGCTGCGCATACGTACCGAGAATGACAGCAAACATACATGTACGCTTAAACGCTCGGTTGTCGGGCAGCTCGATAATATAGAGCACGAAACAGGTATTGACGATCCAGCTGAGCTGCATGAAATTCTACTACTATTAGGGTTCTCGTTTCACTCAGAGATAAAAAAGACCAGACAAA
>SLOC01000010.1 GCA_007132685.1 Candidatus Saccharimonadota bacterium
AAAGCAGGTGGCTTCGCACAAATCGAGTATCACTGGCCGATACCTTCGAGGCGATAGGAGCATAGCCGTGCCAAAAAGTCGCCGCAAGGGTAATGAAAAGTCACTGGAAATAAAAGCAGCCGCCGAACATAATCTCAAATCCATTGATGTAACCCTGCCACTCGGGAAGCTTATTGTCGTGAGCGGCGTGTCCGGCTCTGGTAAGTCCACGCTTATTAACGATATTTTATCCAAGGAACTCTCCGCCCGTTTAATGCGCGCTAACCAGGTGCCTGGTCGCCACGATGAGATTGTCGGGATTGAACATCTTGACAAAGTTATCACTATAGATCAGTCACCAATCGGTCGGACGCCACGCTCTAATCCGGCGACGTATACGGGATTATTCACGCCAATCCGCGAGCTATTCGCTGCCACTCCGGAATCCAAGCTTCGGGGTTATAAGCCAGGGAGATTCAGCTTTAATGTCAAAGGTGGTCGGTGCGAAAACTGTTCTGGAGATGGCATCATCAAAATCGAGATGCACTTTTTACCTGATGTATATGTGCCGTGTGAAGAGTGCAAGGGCAGGCGCTATAACCGCGAGGCGCTCGAGGTGCACTATCGTGGCAAGAATATCAGTGATGTACTAGATATGACGTGCGAAACCGCGCTCGATTTCTTTGGCAATATTCCATCGATTGCCCGTAAGCTGCAAACAATGGTAGAGGTAGGGCTTGGTTATATTCGACTCGGTCAGCCCGCAACTACCTTGTCCGGTGGTGAGGCGCAGCGCGTCAAGCTTGCTACCGAACTGTCACGACGACCGACTGGCCGTACGCTCTACATCCTCGACGAGCCGACTACTGGCCTGCATATGGAAGACGTTGATCGCTTGCTTGGTGTATTGCACGCACTTGTCGATAGCGGCAACAGTATGATTGTGATTGAACACAACCTGGATGTTATCAAGAACGCAGACCACATTATCGACATGGGGCCTGACGGCGGAGCAGCTGGTGGCGAAGTGGTTGCGAGCGGCACGCCGGAACGAGTAGCCAAAGTTGCAAAGTCCTACACCGGTCAGTATCTAAAAAGTATGCTGAAATGACGTACGGCCTAGAAACATAGCTCGCAACCTGTTATACTACCTCGCGATACAGACGTATAACTCAATACGAAAGGGAGAATTACAACTGTTATGTCCAGTGAAGATATTTCTGTTACGCTCAGCGAACGCGAGATCCTCGGCAAGGGTTTGACTGCATTACGAGAGCAAGGCTTGATTCCGGTAGTAATCCATGATCATGGCAAGTCATCTATCCACGCCAGTGGTGAAAAAATACCACTCGAGAAGGTTATTTCAGCGGCCGGTCGCCACCACCCGGTTGAGGTGAAGGTAGGCAAAGAAGATCGCTTGGTACTGATTCGCGAAATCGACTACGACCCAGGCAACAACCAGATCCGTCATGTGGTATTCCAGTCAATTAAGCGTGACCAGAAGGCGCACGCTGAAATTCCAATTGAACTCCAAGGCGATGTTCCAGCCGAGCATGCTGGCCTCATGGTTTTACGTCAACTTGATACGGTCGAGGTGGAGGCATTGCCAACTGATTTACCTGATATCGTTGCAGTCGATGCGACAACCCTAAAGGATGTTGGTGATTCAATCTCCGTTGCTGACTTGCAGGTGCCGCCAAAAGTAACAATCTTGACAGAAAGTTCTTATCCGATTGCGACAGTTGAGCAGCCGAAAGACCAGATTGCAGAAGCTGACGCTGCTGCAGAGGCACTCGCTGAAGATGCTGAAAGCGAAGGTATCCCTGAAGAAGACGCAGACGCAGAGACGGGAGAAACAACCGATGAATCTGCCGATGCTGCCGATGAAGCTACATCCGAGGATGCCGCAGCCGATAGCGACTCCAAGGACTAGATTGCTAGGAGATACAGCTATCTAGTGGTAGAGTAGCTGCAATAAACGAAGGCTCTTGCTGATGGAAGGCTATCAAGACGACTCTACCGATAACGACAACAAATTAAAGCGCTCATTTGAGAGCTATCGTCCTGACACCGAAGAAGAAAAGAAAAAAGAAAAAGCCAAGAAGAAAAAGCGTGCCGAAGAGCAAGCTACTCGAGAGAAAAAACGTTCACAAGCCGCCGATACAGAGGCCGGGTGGTTTAGCGAGAAAAAGCCATCAGACAAGGAAGCATCTAAAGGTTCTCTTCTCGATGTGTTAATAGGTGATGAGTCAGCGGATGAGAAATCGTCAGATGTTCCAAAAAAATCTGAAAAGAGTGAAGCTTCCGCCCAAGAGACTGAAGCGAGTGCGGAAACCACTCGCCTAGAAGAATTATCGCCGGATGAACAACGTGAAGCAACAGCTGCGTATATTGCTGAGCGCGAAGCGCGCCTTGCAGCCGAGTCAGCGCAAGCTGAGCAATCTGCCGATGCTGTCGCTGCTCAAGAAGTGGCGGCTAATCAGTCATTTCTGCAACGGGTAAAGTCGAAGTTACGCGGCGAAGCAGACCGCTCGCCTGATGAGCTGCTTGACGAAGCCGCGGACGAAACAGTACTGGAGCTATCTGACGACGCTATTGAGCCTTCTGAAGAAACCGAAGAGCCAGATGTCGAGCAATCAGAAGCCACCGAAACCGACCCCGGCATCATGCACATCGAAGACCGTAATGGTGAAGAAACTGATGAAGAGCTGCCAGCCACGACAAACCAGCCAGCAACTCATATTGGAGATAGCGGTGGGGGCAGCGTTATTCCGCCGGCACCTCCAGCGGGCGGTTCAGGCGCGGGAGGTGCTGATTCCGTGGGTCCGCTACCTGCGACTGCAACACCATCGACTGATTCTAGCGGTGGTGGCGGGGGAGTATCGCCGCCCGTCTCGTCACTCGGCGGGCCGAATTTGTCAGGTCCTTCAGGCGCAGAGGCTGCTCCGGCGACAGTCGGCGCAGCTCGCGAAGCTGCAGCAAGCGGTTTTGAACAGTCATCTCGTCGTCGCGGTGGTGCTGGAGAATTTTTACTCGGAGCGTTTGTTGGTTATTTATTTGGACGCCGCCGTGGTCGACTCAGCGCAGAGGCCGAACACGAACCGGTTAAACGCAAACTAGAGCAAGAGGTGCAACAACTTCAAACAGATATTGAGTCACGCGAAGCTCGGGTGCGAACCGCTGCACGGCAAGAAAGTGCCTCTCCGGACGCGTCTGCCCCACAAGCAGAACAATCATCACCAAGCCACAGCGAGGCCACAGCTGAAAAACCACAACCCGCCCCTGTTGAGGCCGTGGACTCGGGCACTGGATTAGCTCCAGAGAGAACTCCTGTAGACGAAGCTGTGCCTACGGACGTGACAGAATCACAGCCAGACAATCTCTCGTCACCCGAAGTTCCAGTTAAACCACCAATTATCGAATCAGTCGCTGCAGCTACCGCCACTAAAGAAGCTCTCTCGTCACCCGAGGATAGTGAAAGACAAGCCGAAACTATTGCTCGACAAGTGTCACCAGAAAACATTGCCACCATGCCGCTACCGCAAGTACTAGAGCACGCAGAGCGGATTTCGTATCACGGAGAGAGCTTGCGTGATATGTATGAGACCGACAGGCTTGATGAGCGAACTTTGCGCGAGACTCTCAAAGCCTTCCAGGCTGGAGAACGCTATGAACAGCGACTAGAGCGGGGCTTACGACAACTGCGAGAAGCAGCAGTAAGTGTTGAGGCCATGGAGCAACAACGCGAACAAACAACGATGTATCATCAACCAACTGAATCGCAACGCCAATCAGCACAAGAGCACATAACGGCTTCGTCGACACCTCCATCAGAGCATCTGCCGGCAAATGTTGCTCCTTCTCACGATCAAGATCTTGGTTCGTTCCCAGAAACGCACCACCGTGGCGTATCGCCAATGAAGCAAGCAACAATCGGCGCCATCATTGGTATCGTATTCGTAATTATTATCATTCTCGCTTTCGGTTTTAACTAGTCTGCTGTTTTTGTCTTAAGCGCAAGCATGTTGTATCATCAGGGTATGTTCTATAAAAACTAAAAGGAGGGTTATGGAACAATGAATTTATTAGTATTTAAACGTCTTAGTCTTGCGACCATAGCAGTACTGCTGATTGCGACACTCGCAGTTCCGGCTGTTGTCGGTGCACAGCAAGGTGAAGGCCAGACCCGTGGTGAGCAAGCACGAGCTGCTGCCGAAGAACGCCGACGCAGCGTAGAAGAGGCTCGTGAAGCTCGTTCCGCCGAAATACAAGAGCGGGTACAAGAGCGTCGTGCTCAAGTGCAAGCTGACGTCTGTGAACGCCGCCAAGACCAGCTTAACCAAGTACTGCCACGGCTAGCTACCCAGTCTACTCGGTTGGCTGCCAACATGGACACGATCTATGAGCGAGTGCAGGGCTTTTACGAGTCCGGCCAACTAACGGTGCCAAACTATGATGAGCTCGACGAAGCAGTTGCTGCTTCTCAAGCCGAAGCCCAAGCAGCGGTTGAGCTAGTGACAACATATGAGTTTGAGCTAGATTGTGATAATCCATCACTTGGTGATCAGATGTTCACTTTCCGTGAATCAGTCGCTGAGGCTCGCGAGGCACTCAAGCAATATCGAACCGACCTCGTAACGCTAATCAGCTCATTACGTGCTGCAGCGGCAGAGCAGGCTGAAGGCACAGAGACAGAAGCTGACGAAGACGAAACAGGCGACGAAAACGATGTCGACGGTGTAGAAGAGGAGGAAGAAGATGCGTAAACTCAACCAAGACGGTGTAGCCCACCTTGGCCTAATCATCGTTCTAATTTTAGCGGTAGCAGTTGTAGCGTTTGCTTTCTGGCGAATTCAAACCTCTGATGATGAAGCTGATACGGGGGAGCCAACCACTTCAGAAGTGGATGAAACTGAGCCGATAGAGGACGCTTCAGAACTGGAAGCAATCGAACAAGAACTGGAAGCTACTGACATCGACGGTGACCTAGACGTTGAAGAGCTAGACGCAACCATCGAATAAACAGAGTCACTTAAATAAAACGCCACCTGTTCACTCTAGCAGGTGGCGTTTAAAGTGGTACAATGGTCTACGCATTATGCAAAAGGTGATTTTATACTACAAATTCGTACCGGTTAGTGACCCTACAACTGTTATGTTCTGGCAGCGGCAGCTTTGCCAGAGGCTTAACCTCAAGGGGCGTATTATTGTTGCGGAGCAAGGCATCAACGGTACGCTCGGGGGTAATATCGAGGACCTCAAGGCGTACAAGAAAGAAATGAACCATCACCCATTATTTAAGGGTATCGAATATAAATGGAGCAATGGCTCGCGCGGTGACTTTCCACGCCTAAGTGTCAAAGTGCGTCCTGAGCTGGTGACTCTCGCGCCGGACGAAGAGTTTGACGTGTTCAACAGCACCAAAGGGTTGCGACCCAAGGAGTGGCACAAGTATCTCGAAGAAAACCCGGACGCAATCGTGCTTGATGCTCGCAATGATTATGAATCAGACATTGGGTATTTTAAGACCAAAAACATCGTAAAGCCGAAAATCAAGACCTTTAAACAAATCAAGCAGCATCTAGAAAAACTACCGAAAGATAAGCCGATTCTCACGTATTGTACCGGTGATATTCGCTGCGAATACCTCAGCGCCTATATGAAACACAAAGGATTTGATGAGGTGTATCATCTCGATGGCGGTATCGTAAAGTACGGCGAAACGTATAAAGACGATGGTCTATGGGAAGGCAAGTGCTTTGTTTTTGATAAGCGACTAAACCTAGGCTTCTCTGACAAGTCAAAAGATATCGGTAAGTGTGCCCGCTGTGAA
>SLOC01000060.1 GCA_007132685.1 Candidatus Saccharimonadota bacterium
CCGGCGATAATTACCCAGAAAAATAATTCTCGACCGTAGCCAAAGTGGTGTTTATCGTCACGCTTGCGTTTACTGACCTTCACACCACGATACAGCAGACCAGTTGTGAGCAAATCGGACAATCCCTGCAATGCCTGTGAAAGCATCACGACACTTCCGGTGATAGCTGCTACGACAGCGTTTATTAACACATCTGAAATACTGACAAAAAACGACGTTCCAACAACTTTCGTGTCTTTGATAAGCGGTTTTGCTGACTGATTCGGTCGATTCATGGATTACGAACGAGCAGCTTTTGCTGACGGTCTCGTCTCCTTGCTTGCAGCATAGACTTCCAGTGTTGTTAGTATCAAAATAAGCAAGACCGGTCCGATAAACAAGCCCAAGAAGCCAAACATGGCCAGTCCAGCAAACACGCCAATCAGCACAAGTGCGGCTGGTAAGCGAGCTTCTCTCGGTATTAATACTGGCCGGAGCACGTTATCGATATTGCCAACGATAAGCAGGTGTCCGAGTAGTACGACCAAGCCTTGCCAGATATTCCCCATCAGTAACAATACAACACTAACCGGCAGGCTGATAATGCCACTGCCGAGCGGAATAATCGACAAAAAGGTTAACAACAGGAAGAAAAAGCCCAAATAGGGCACTCCAGCAATCGCGAATGTCAGGGTGCCAATCGTCCCTTGCGCCAAGGCAATCAGAAATTGCCCTCGTACCATGCCGTTGGTCATAGCACCCGCCTTAGAAGTAAAAAGCTCATAAACCTCGTCACCAAGTGGATTGAGGCGCTTAATAAAGCGCAAAATCTCTTTTTGATAGCGGAGTACTGCTAGAAAGATGTATATAAACAGCACTATAGAAGTAATTATGGCTGGGATGCTTCCAATCAAGCCAGTCAGTAGTCGAAGCAAGCCATTGGCGATTTCGACACCAGCTGCTGATACCGATTCGACCACCTGTTGTTCCGTCACGGTGAAGGCGCCTCCGCTAAATGTATTTATTACTTGTGACACATCTGTAGCGACGGTTGTCATGTCTCGGTCAACCGTCACTCCTTTAACAACATCCTGCAGTTCATTGGCAAGTGTCCGTGTTTGCATAACCGTGATACTAATAACTGCTAATAAGGGGATAACTACCATAAGTAATGCAGTGAGTAGCGTCAGTGCCGGCGCGGAGTTCGGGCGTTTTGTTCGCTTAGCAAACCAGCGCTTTATTGGTGCGAAGGTGAAGGCTAGTACAATCGAGGTGACAATAACGCCGAAAAACGGCGCGAGAAATAGTATGCCGATAGCTAGCGCAATAAGTGCGGCTATGCCCAGCGGTCGTCGTAAGTCGGAGCGGTCAGTCTTGTTGCTCATTTAAAGTTATTGTAGCAGAAAAGCAACTTCATCAGTCAATCGATAGGCTATTGACGAATCGATTGAACGTTTGAGTGTCTTGGATTAGCAAAAAACGCTTGTTCAGTGGTGACTATATCAATATCACGTTGGTACATCGTTAATCTGCCGAGCTCGCACAACAAACGAGGTTTGCTGAGGGGGGTCCTTTCGCTCGTGATAGTATGAAGGGCTGCACGACGCTCGTTGACAATCATCGTATTCGCAAGTTCTTCAGGCTCGCCATCAAAACACAGGTCCCGAGCAAAAAATTCTCCACGGGTAGCCATATCGACTACTGCGTCGAGGGCAACCCGTGCAGCATATCGCTTAGGCTGGACCTTCTCGAAATAATCCGATATATCAATAGACCGCGCCTTAACCATTAAGCGATGAGTACCTACCGTTGGGTCAATACCGACTGCTTGCTGCAACTCGTCTGCATCTGGCGCAATTGATCTTTTCCACTGGCGATAATCTTGAGTCGTCACGTCTTCATCAACCCCGTCTAAAAGCCTGGTGCTCACCAAGCCCTCCTCGCGCAAGTTATATATCCAACGCAAAATTGACGATTCACAGAAGGCGCGGACGTGACTTAATTGCAATATACCTAGCTTGGAGATTGGCTCGTCATCGCTGACACGAAATACGTTGGCATAAGTATCAAAATACTTCTTTTGTCCTTCCGTCCTTGAAGCGACACTGCTGGTGATAGCTCTGTCTCGAGGCATAGGATGCTCAAACAACGCTTTGTGCAATCCAAAACGCTCTTCATAAAGCCGATCAGAATTAAAAATAGCCCGCTGCAAACCGTCGCAAGACGATTGTTCGGCGTGCTGGAACTGCTCATTTATTACTGCTTGTGGGCTCTTCGGTCTGTCTGTTTTTGTTCGGTCTAATCGAACAACAGAAGCGATTTCAGGGTCCGACTGAGGTGAAGCTTGGTCTCTTGTCGGCTCGCTCGCGCATTGGCGTCGGTAGTTATCAAGGTCAACAATTTCTCCCATAATATCATACTACAATAAATAGTCAATAATGTCAATGCTCTTTCTGTTTCAGCCAATCGTGCCTGACAATTTCATAGAACGCTGGAAGTAGCAATACGCCGAGCAGTACCCACCATCCAACCATCCAGCCAGTTAGTACGGTTTGTCCGACGGCGAGCCCATGTATGAATATCAGCGTCATAGCAATGACCTGCGAAAGACTTACCCATCCCCAGAGTGACTTAATCCGTTCGTTTTGCCGAAAACGGTGGAGTGCTTCATAAGTGAGAAAAAGAACCAACGCAAAAACACCCATCGCGATAAAAGGCGCCATTGCATCGGCCACGGTAGCGTAAAAACTTTCTGGTGGAAGCGTGCCAAAAACACGGAACTGCTGCCACGCAAGCAACCCCGGATGCAGCAGTAACAGCGCAAGAACCAACCACATTGTTATCGAGCCGTAGAGTCGGTCGGCGTGAAAATATTCAGGAAACTTTATCTTGAGCCAGCCGAAATAATAGTGAGTTGCCATAATACTCCATGCCAACACTCCCAGCAGTGGAAACACTCCAGCTATAGTTATTGATGGGCGCCAGTTGTACGACGCAAGCCAAGTGAGCAACGGGACAATCGTTACAACCCCGAGCAGGAACCAGGGAAGGTGTTGTTTCTGCATACTGTCACTATAGCAAATACTATTTGTTGGAAATCTTGCAACACTGTCAATTATAAGTTGCAAGTTGTATTAACGCGGTTTACTATGTCTCCAAACAGTGCGGAGAGAACATGTATGGATGAAAAAACATCAACATCGCCAGAAGTAGAAGCAGATATTGAACGGACTCCAGTAGAGCCAGTTGAGCAGGAAGGGCTAGAGCAACTAATAAGTCAGCTCGACAAAACGAGAGCTGTACTAGGCGAGTGGTCACTACAGGCCCAATGTCTCGACGCCGACCCTGAGGCTTTCTTCCCCGAGAGAGGCGGTAACACGAGGGATGCAAAGCGTGTATGCGCCAAATGTCCAGTAGCTAGGGAATGTCTTGCTTATGCGTTAGCTAATGAAGTACGTTTCGGGATATGGGGTGGTCTGAGCGAGCGAGAACGTCGAATGAAACGTCGAGAGCTTCAAATAAAAGCCTCGTAAGTTATTATTGTAGGATAGTTATTGCTTGGCGAAGGGGGTAGTGTCATGCAGGACAAAATTGATGAGGCGTTTTCCAAGTATCGGCGGGAAGATTTTTTACCTAAAGAAGTAAAGCTTCAGGCGACTTTCGACGCTCCGTTGCCAATCGGCCATAATCAGACAAATTCTCAACCCTCAACAGTACGCAGAATGCTCGTATGGTTAGACGTGCAAGATGGTCAAAAAGTACTGGATGTCGGCTCGGGCTCTGGCTGGACGACGGCACTGCTCTCACATTTGGCCGGAAGTGAGGGAAGAGTTTATGCGGTTGAAAAAGTGCCAGAACTTGTGCGTTTTGGCGAGGAGAATTGTCAAAAGCAAGGCGTCGCCAATGCTGAATTCCGTGCGGCAGGGGATAGCTTCGGGCTACCTGACAACGCCCCCTTTGATCGAATACTTGTCAGTGCTTCGGCAAATGAGATGCCACAAGAGCTCATCGACCAGCTAGGTAACGGTGGGCGGATGGTGATACCGGTAAGACACAGTATTTTTGTTGTAAACAAAGATAATCAAGGCACTATCAAAACTACTGAGCAGCCTGGTTATGCATTTGTACCGTTAGTGTAGCCGCACTAATTTAGGTCAGCCCATCTTCTAGGGTTGTTTATCTATCAGCTTGAACAAGCTGTATAATGAACGTAGTTATGCAAGAGGCAAAATTTACCACCGCTGCTTACGCTATCTTTCTGGGGCTATTGTTGTCAGTGTTTGCGGGCTTTGGCATTGCAACGTTTTATCAAGCGCCGAGCGCACCCACATTCCCTGAAGAGGTCAATCCAGTTAATGGGCCGGATCAAGAGCGCCAGCAACGAGACTGGCTAGAGTATCAAGAGCGCACAGAACAGCATCAATCAGGCATGGAGGGTTACCACCGGGACGTATCCATCATCTCTTTAGTTATTGCGGTGTTCCTTGTCGGTGCTGGATTGCTACTGAGCAGCAAAATTAAAGTTTTAGCTGATGGGTTATTGTTGGGCGGGATATTCACCTTACTCTATAGTATCGGGCGCAGCTTTGCGGCTGAGGATGCTGCTCATAGTTTTGTAACTCTTGCTATTGCTTTGGCAGTCGTGGGGTATCTAGGGTACAACCGCTTCGTTAAATCGCCAGACAAATAGGTCGTTATCTACTGACGGGAGTCGGTTTCTTCATCTCCGGTAGCTTCTTCAATAGGCCGATCAGTAACAGTAGTCGGAGCTTGTTTTTCGCCAGCTAAGACGGTTTCTGGTATCTCTTCTGCAGAAGGCTCAGGTTTCTGGATGACAATCTTTCGTCCGAGCAGATTAACAAATACTGGGCTGACGATACTTGTAACGATAGCCAGGCCAACAATTGATGAAAGCAGCGCTTGGTCTAATATGCCTGCACCATAGCCTAAGAAAGCGACAGCCAGTGCAGTCGATAACTGTGGCATTACGGCAAAGCCAATGAACTCGCTTTGGCGGTGACTAAAGCCACTCAATCGTCCGCCTACATAACCTGCGACAAACTTAGACGCGACCAAGCTACCGACAATAGCTGCCATGATAAGGAGAGCATCGAGCCCTTCAAAAAAAACTGATAAATCTGTCGTAGCGCCCACGACGACGAAGAATACCGGTACGAAAAATCCATAACTGATAGCGTGCAACTTAGCCTTGAGCAAACTGTTGGACATTGATTTTGATAAAATCATGCCAGCAAAAAAACCTGCAATTATCGCGTGGAGTCCCACGAATTCAAAGAAGACGACTAAGCCGATGAGTATCATTACGGTAAAACGCAGCTCGCGCTCGAACATATCGTCTTTGTCATCGTCTAGTTGGCTAAGCGCAACCCAGCGCATTTTCGGTAGTGCCCAGGCGAATAATCCGAGTATCAAGAAAGCAAAGGGATAGATGAGTAGCGAGCCGAGCGTACCCGCCTCGGCAGTTACGAATTGCAGGAATACGGACAATAGAAGTAAGCTGATTGCGTCGATGATTATCGCCCCGGCAATGATAACCTTACCCAGATCCGCTTCGATAATTTTATGCTCCTGGAGTGTTGGTACCAACAACGCAATCGCTGATGACATAAAAATGATACCCATTAGCAGTGCTGTTGTTATCTCGTAGCCAAAGCTAAGCGTGACGGCAATACCGACAGCAGTCGGCAATAGGCCGACCAGCCCACCGACGACAGCAATCTTGGCTTTAATGCCCTTCATTTCTGATAGTTTCGACTCAAGCCCAGCCATAAACATCAGAAACACGAGACCGATGGTCGCGAG
>SLOC01000073.1 GCA_007132685.1 Candidatus Saccharimonadota bacterium
ATTGCCTCAAAGACAACACCGGCATCATACAGACCAGACTGTGGCCTGGCGTCGGGGCTATTCTCAATAATAACTGCTGTTACGGGGAGTTCAGCTAATTCCGGCTCGACCTCTACCCCAGTTAATGGTGACGGTAAAGTCGTTGGTTCTGGCGGCAGCTCTTCCTCAGGCTCGACTACTATTGGGGCTGGCTCTGGTTCTTCTGGCTGGGGCTGCAAAAAGTAGGCACCAATTCCACCACCGACCAAGATGCCGCACAATACAGAGGCGGTAATAATTTTTTTTCGCCGACTAGCTGATTGCCAATAGTCTTTAATGTTGCCAGGAAATTGACGTAAGCGTTGCAAGAGACCGTGCTTCTCGCTCTTTGGCACATTGACCATGCGCTCAACCTCTGCGCTGTCAGTGACGCTTCTTGACCTAGGTTCCGGTCGCACGTCTAATGATGGCTCATGGCGGTACGGAGCTTTGTTTGAGGGTTTTTTAAAATCATCCATAGTTAAAAATAAGCGGGTATCATTGTAACAGAAAGCTACGACTTTAGTGCGCTGATTTGCTCATCGATTCGTTTACTCACCGTATCCTTTCCTAGAACCGCTATTGTGTCGGCTAAAGCCGGTGAAGCCGGCGCTTGAGTGATAGCAATTCGAATGAGGCTGAATAGCACCACCGGTTTCTCTTCAGTATCTGTCAGCAGTTGATTTAGCGCAGCAGTTATATTGCCCGCCGTAAACACCTCTACATCACAAATCGTCTCTCTTGAAACCTTAAGTAATGAAATGAGTTGTTCAGCATCGTATTTTTTGAGTTTTTTATGATCGTTGATGAGCGACAAGTCAATCGGAAGATCCTTATAAAAAAACATCGACAACTCAGGAATTTCAGATAAGTACTTCAGCCGCTCCTGCAAGCAGGCTATGACTGACTTGTTGTATTGCTCGTCTTTGCTGCTCGCTTCCTCAGGGAGGTAGCTCTTCGCCTTTTCATAGACTTCATCCACTGATAAATTACGGATAAAGTGTCCGTTGACCCAGCGTAGCCTGGCTTCATCGAATGTAGCCCCGCCCTTCCCTACTCCTGCTAACGAAAACCGCTTGATTAATTCTTCAGTAGTAAAAATTTCTTGTGTCGTACCATCATTCCAGCCAAGTGTTGCGATGAAGCTAATCAGTGCCTCCGGCAGATAACCGTCATCGAGGTATTCTAATAAGTCCTTTGCTCCGTCCCGTTTGCTGAGCTTTTTCTTGCCGTCTGGACCAAGAATTGGTGGCATAGTTGCCATAACAGGGACAGGTAGATCGAGCGCCTCATACAGATTCAAATAATTAGGTACACTGGCTATAAACTCCTGCCCTCTTATTATGTGCGTGATGCTCATCTCATGATCATCAATGATATGTGCAAAGTTATATGTCGGAAATCCATCAGACTTCATGATAACGAAGTCGTCAATGACCTCAGGGCCAGTCGACAGATCGCCCATTACCTCGTCGTGCCACTCGTACGATTTTGGCTCAGATTTAAAGCGCAGTGGCATAGATCCATCCCACTCGGGTGGAGAATCAGGTCGATGATTGCGGAATAGAAATGGTTGACGCTTAGCCTGGGCTTGCTCTCGAAAGTCCGCTACTTCTTCGCTCGTGTAAGGGTCGGCATATGCTCGACCTGACGCAACCAAAGTTTGCGCCCATTGTTGATATGTGTCCAAGCGTTCACTCTGTCGGTATGGCCCGTGCTCGGCATCGCTATCTGGCCCTTCATCATAATCCAGCCCCAAGGCCCTCAAGGTTTTTATGATATGCTCTTCGGCGCCTTCAATCTGTCGTTTTTTATCAGTATCTTCGATTCGTAGGATAAAAGAGCCATTTTGTTGCCGAGCGAGCAGCCAGGCAAAAAGTGCCGTTCGTGCTGCCCCGACATGTAAAAAGCCAGTCGGGCTTGGCGCAAATCGAGTACGTACAGCTTGCTTAGTCTTACTCATTATTAGACTGAAGTATACTAGAGACTTTCCGCGATGCGAAGCAGTTGGTCAGTATTAAGCGCGGACGCACCCTCAATGTTGTACCATACGCCACCGTCTACCCAGGTAGCATTGTTGCCATTATAGATGTATATAGTATTGCCGCGATTCTGTACTGTTTGGTAGAGCCCGCGCTCCTCGAGGAAATTATTGCGTAGCGCATCGCTTGTCCAGTCGGTGGAAGCTTTATGTATACGGAAGTTACGACTATCGGTAAGTGACTCAAATTGCAAACTTACCTGTCCTGGGCTGTATTCAACAGATCGATTAAGCTGAAAACCAGAAGGCTTATAGGCTGGGAGTGTGGCAGCGACGCCGGAGCGGTTTGCTGCAAGTTGCACGGAAGCTCTTGGCGCAATCAAGTAACCTACTGCTCCAAGCGCAAAGATTGCCACTATCGCAGCGAAGCTGTAGCGGATAGAGAGTGGAATATTTCGTAGTCTATCAATATTTCGATGAAAGAAGCCGCTCGTGCTTTCGTGCTGTTGCTCATGGCTAGTTGCTGAGTCAATTGCTTGTTCGATTCGCTCTCGTTGCGTTGGCGTTTTTGATTTCTGATTAGCAGTTGGTTGCTGGAGTACATTATTTGTCGGTGAGGCCGTCTCAGTAGAAGGTGTAGGTACTGCAGAAGAATTGCTAGGTGCTTGATTGCCTGAAGGGCTGCCTGCTTGGCGGTTGTTGCCCGTATGAAATCTATTTATCTTGGCGCTTTTTGCGATTTGCTTTGCCCGATCGATTCGCATATGATGTGCGGCGTTTTGCCGTTTTATAGCCTGGTTTTGCTGGTTTGGCCGAACTGCTTCATTAAGGGATGGCTTCTTTACCGCATGGCGCATCAGGGTTTGTGATTTTTTCATTCGTGCTCGTTTTATTGGCTGATTATTTACACCTGTGTTGCTGGCAGAGACAGGCTTTTCAGTTCGACTGGTTGTTTGGGTATTTTGGGGAGCTGATGACCGGTTGGTTGATTGCGAAGACGATGATGAACTGGTGGATACTTTTTTTAGCAGCCTACCGGTCCGAACATCATAGACGTTACCGTTGAGCTCTACAACATTTTTACTCATTTTATTAATTGATACCCTAATATCCCTATTTATTTAAGAGTCTAACGACTATCTTACCGTTTATTCTTTATTTGAACAAGATATTTGAAAACCATATCAATAGCGTCGTATACTGAGCTCTGCACTATATGGATTACTTAGACCCTGATAAAAAACGCAGCCACACGAGACGACTTTTTCTTGGGTACGGGCTGATGGCTATAGTCATAGGGCTTGGCACGATTTTGCTCGTGTTGCTTGCCTATGGCTATACTTTTGATCGAACATCACGAACCGTTATTCAAAACGGCCTATTATTTGTTCGGACAGAGCCGGTTAATGGAAGCGTATATATTAATGGTGAGCTCCGCGGAAGTGGCAATCAGCGACTCGTACTTCCTGCGGGATCTTATGATATAGAGGTCCAGGCTGATGGCTATAGAACGTGGCGCAACTCAATCGATTTGGCGGGTGGTGCGGTTGAACGCTTTCAGTATCCACTCCTCTTCCCTGATGAGATCGCTGAACAAACATATCGTACGTTCTCCACGGAGCCGAGACTCATGACGGTAAGCCCTGACAGACGATGGTTGCTGATTCAGGAATCCGAGCAGGTTGATGCCTTTGTGCTATTTGATCTACGTCAGCAGATAAATCTACCGACCTTTTTCTCACTACCGGCCGGCATTATAAGCAATACGACAGAGGATAGTCAGCTTGAGGTCATCGAATGGTCGAATGATAATGAGCATCTGATTGTTCGGCATACATCTGAAGATCTAGAGGAGTATATTCTGTTAAATCACGACGATGTAAGCCAGAGTCAAAACTTATCCACGCGATTTGCTGATGTCGATTTCACAGATATCTCACTTGTCGATAAGCAGGCTGATCAATACCATTTGTTTCATCGACCGACCGGCGAGTTAGTGTACGCAGAGCTGGGAGTCGATGATGTCGAGCTGCTACTGGAAGACGTATTGACCTATCGTTCTCATGGTGCTGAGAGAATACTGTTTGTATCTGACTCGCTGCAACAGGGGGGTGTTGTCGCTGACGAAGCAGAGCCAGCCGAGAACGAACGATACGTTTATTTGTATGAGGATGGTGACATATATCAGATAAATGAGTTGCCAAGCGCAGAGCCTACGGATTATCTACTTGATTTAGCTCGCTTCGGTGGTGACTGGTATGTAGTGACAGGTGTTAAAGCGCAACAGCGCGTGGTCGGGTACAAAAACCCGGTCGAACAGCTGAACCGCAATCAAGATAGGCCACTGTCAGTAGCATTTGCGCTGCGGACAGATGAAGAGCCAATGCGTATTTCTTTTTCTGCCAACGCAAGGAACGTGCTTTTGCAGGGTGTAGACGATGTGGCGGTGTTTGATTTAGAACGAGAGCGAGGATATCGATATGATTATGGTGGCGATACGACCACGCGTTTACATTGGATGGACGGCCATCGGATTGTCGGCACATGGGGCAATCAGCTTCATGTGGTTGATTTTGATGGCGAAAACCGCCACGAACTAGCCACTTGTCAAACAGATATTGAGCCAATTTTTGATACAGCATACGAGTATATGTACTGCATTGCTCCGACGGACGAGGATACGTTCGGTGACCTTATACGCTACTCTCTACTTGCATCAGAGGAGTGAAGTTAGTCTCGGCCGGTTACTCTTTGCCACAGTGTTGGTGCATCACTCGGAAGCTCTTGTGGCCTTGAAGACTCATCGGGGTCGACTTCACTTTCGGTGTTTTCGGCTGGGTCGGGACTAATCTGCTCCCCATATACCGCCAAGCGATTGATTGAGGTTCCTGGCGGGTCACAAGTGATAAGTGTTGCTATGGAGTCTTTGTCGGGGTGCGGATCAAGCACACTAAAGTCCGTGGGCGGCACTACTTCCTTGTCAAACACTCGGTATACATATCGCTTGCCATCCTTTTCCAGCATGAAGATATCACCCTCCTCTAGCTGATTGAGTAGCACAAAAGCGAATTTATAGTTGCCGCGGTTAAATATATTGTTGCTGGAGTGGCCAAAGAACACGCTGTTGCCTCTTTCGCCGGGCTCCGGAGTAATTGGATAGTGCAAGACACCCTCTTCAAGTGCCCGCTGGACATCATTCTCGGCTATCGAGTCTTCGCCGTAGACTACTGGGATTTCAAGATTTATTTTTGGAATGATGATTTTTGGTTCGTCGCTCACTGCCGCGGCTTCATCAATAATAAGCGGAGTTGAGCTTACGACTGTGCTTGGGGTGATAAACGGCGCAATAAAACGTTCGTTAAAAAAGCCGAAAGCTCCCACCAAGAGAATAAAACAGCCAACGCCGAGCCCAAACAACATCGACTTTACATTTGCTTGGTTTTTTCGGTTGTTCCCTGCTATTTTTTCAATCAATGATTGTTTAATATCGGCAACTGATCTTTGATCATCAGGTGTGTTGGTCACTTCTGGCTTAGGCGGAGCTTGGCGCCTCGTCGTATCAGATTTGGAAGGGCTCTCTTGAGGCTCA
>SLOC01000031.1 GCA_007132685.1 Candidatus Saccharimonadota bacterium
CACCGCCTATCTCTATCGTAGTACCGACGGTGGCAGTAGCTGGAGCCAAGTCGAAGCGGTTAGCACTGGTGGCACTATCCAAACCGACCACCTCCTCCAGTCCAGCAGTGGCAATCTCTTCTGGTCCTTCGGGACTGGTTGGCCTCACGACACCGCCTACCTTTACCGTAGCACTGACGGTGGTGCCAATTGGAGCCAAGTCGAAGCGGTCACTGCTGGTGACAGTATCACAACCGACCACCTCCTTCAGTCCACCAGCGGTGACCTCTTCTGGTCATTTGGCTCTCAAGATAATACCGCCTACCTCTACCGTAGCACTGACGGTGGTGCCAATTGGAGCCAAGTCGAAGCGGTTAGCACTGGTGGCACTATCCGCACCGACCACCTCCTTCAGTCCACCAGCGGTGACCTCTTCTGGTCATTTGGGTCTAATAACAACACCGCCTACCTATGGAGCCCTGGCACCGACCCCGCACCAGTTGTTTCGGCTATCAATGGTGACAGCATTATTTTTGATATGTTAAATGTTATCAACCAAGACGTGCAGGGGACGTTCTATGCGCGGATTTATACATACGAAGATCCGGCTCATGCCCTCGGCTACACATTGGAAGACCCGTGGGCAGAAGGTGACGTGGTCGATGCTGGTGGCGTAGCCCTGTCTACGGCCGACACCATAGATATTCGCTTCATGGTGCCCGAGCGGCTGACGTTTTGTGTATTTACCAATGAGTTAAGTGGTCCAGGCGACTTTTCTACTTGTGACGGCACTTCGGCTACTCCAGTCAGTCTAGGTGATGACCCAGGGTTCTTGAGTCCTGACGAGCCATCTATTAGCAAGGATGCCAAATACAACATCGCTACCAATGCTCCACATGGTGCAATGGTGCGCATTCGCGGCAGTACGCTCAATTCTGGTTCGTTTAGTATCGACGCGATTGGCGATCAGTCACCAGGTGACGGCGTCGCTACCAGCAGCAGTCCTGGCACTGAACAGTTTGGCCTGTGTACCTATCAGCATACCGACAGCGTGGACGATGGTATACTTCCGCTTGCTCCGTATAACCACACTAACTGCGAAGGCACTACCGACGGGCAAGGTGCGGGTAATGATAACGGCGCATTGTTTGCCTTTCATGAGGCAGAGATAGATAGCATTTACGGGCACCCGATTGCCCAAAAAGACCACGGGGACTGGTCAACCGGTATCATCGTCTTTCTCGCCAACATCACCGTGTTTACCGAGCCGGGGGTCTATACCACGACGTTTGACGTGGTGGCGACAGGGCAGTACTAAAACTAGCAACTGGAAATTAGAAATTAGGAAATAGTAGCTAGTTTCGAGCTGAAAGTCTATAAAGTTTGTAAAGTTGAAAACTGATAAAGATATCTGATAATTGATACTTGATAAAACACATCAAAAAGTATAACAAAAACGCTATAAGCTAAACGCACCAGTCGAGTGGTGCGTTTATGTGTCAGCCCTATAACCTAGAACCAAAAACCTCTAACCTATTTTTTAGGGTATTTCAGATTGCAAACAAAGCACAAGTGTGATATAATATAGGCTATGGTAAAAGAAATTCCGTCAGATGCATACAGGGCAGCAGGATTCGATCTTGGTAGGGGCGTAGACCCCGAAGTAGCTGATGATATTGGTCATCCTGTGCCAAAGCATTTATTGGGCGAAGATGAGCAAGGTGAACATTCCGGATATCAATTAGAGGATCCGGAGCTAGATGCAGCGTGGCAGGAGAGACACAGCAGAGAACTATCCGTTGCTCCAGAGATGGGTGGATTAACTATCGCTGAGGCACAACGGAACGCTGCCCGACATGCTGTGCGTCACAAAGAAATTCGTGGCCAGGAACGTCGAGCAGCAAACCGACCAACCGCAGAAGACGAAAAATAACATACACTAGCATCACTACAAGGCTGATGCTCGAGTGATAAGAGGTATACTAATGGTTGATTTTAATCAGGAGGCAATTCCGGGCTTAGAGCGATTTACTCATCCGCCAACGAGGATGGAGTCGCTCATACGCGACAACAAGCTGATTGCTTTTGGCCGAGTCGTGATGCCATATTTTTTTGGCCTGGACGAAGAGTCCTACGCCAATGTGCCGACGTCACATGTTGAAGCAGCTGATCCAAAAAAGCTACTTTTACCGCATTTATTGCCAGCATCTACTCGCGACGCCGGTGAACATGTCGTCGATCGAGTTGCTTTGCCGAGTGAGGAATATGAGCGGGTAGTACGTAATCCAAAGGCGTTTATCGAAAAGGTGAGTAATACCACCAGGAAAGCCCGTGAACTCGATGATAACCTAGGGCGCCGCAGCGATACAGTCGACCGATCAGAAGTACATGCGCTGACCTCGAAGTATAGTGCAATGGAGAAGACACTAAATGGAATAACAGCAGAGAACGGCATTATTGAGCTGCTATCAGATAAGGCACGAATGCCTGGATATGCACATGTACGGGCACAAGACATGTTACAGATGGTTACGCACACCTACGATGTGATATTCGGCAGGATGCTCAGAGTTGTCGGTGCTCAAAAGAGGTGGGATAACGAAGCTGCGGAGGCCGCCAAAAAAGCAATTGACTATCGATTGTTTTTTGACAGCAACAGGCGGGTTGGCCACTGGCAAGAAATGCTATATGTTGCAGAGCAATACGGCAAAGCTCGAGAACGATTGTTTCATGACCGAGTAAAAAGAGTCGGTGCTGCGCTTGTTGCCCGTGAAGTAACACTAGAAGAGGTCGAGTAACACTGCTACAATAAGTTGCTCGATAGTTATGCAAAATATTTGGGATGAATTACCAAAGCCGTACTTTGTACTGGCGCCGATGGATGATGTGACCGATACGGTGTTTCGCCGGATTGTGGGCGATTGTGCGGCACCGGATGTGTTTTTCACGGAATTCGTGAACGTTGATGGGCTGCAAAGCCCAGGTCGAAAGCGACTACTCAATCGCCTGCAGTTTACACCTAAAGAAACCCCGCTCATTGCACAAATCTGGGGCAAGACACCAGAGAATTATTATAAAACTGCCAAAGAGCTCGCCGACGGCACCTTCGCCCTCGAATCAAGCAACCTCGAAGATACGAACTTTGCCGGTATTGACTTGAATTTCGGGTGTCCAGATAAAGCCGTGGTCAAAAACGGCTGCTGCGTCGCGCTCGTCAACGACCGCCCATTAGCCCAAGAAATCATCCAGGCCACCAAAGAGGGTGCTGGCGGCAAACTGCCAGTCAGCGTAAAGACTCGGTTGGGCTTTAACGAAGTGGACTACAGCTGGCCAGAGTTTTTGCTTGAGCAAGATATTGCCGTGCTGACGATGCATGGGCGGACGCGCAAACAAATGAGCAAAGTCCCAGCAGACTGGGATGCAATTGGTAAAGTACGTGAGCTGCGCGACAAGCTCGGCGTGGCTACGCATATCGTTGGCAATGGCGACGTGATGACACGCCAACAAGGACTTGAGTTAGCGACCACACATCAACTCGATGGCATTATGATTGGTCGCGGCATCTTTCAGGACCCGTACGTTTTTGTCAGTGAAAGTCCTTGGCATAAGATGGGAGCACTAGAGCGGCTTGAGCTATACAAAAAACACGTGGAGCTGTTCGCAGAAACCTGGGGTGACACTGGCCGACACGTTCGCGTGCTCAATAAATTCTGCAAGGTGTATATAAACGATTTCCCAAGTGCCAAGCACCTCCGCGAACAGCTAATGAACGCTCAGCACACGGATGAATTATTGCAACTCCTTGAACAGGCCACAAAATATGAATTCACCCGAGCATAATCCTGAATATAATGAAGGTAATCTTCTGGGGCAGTTCGGCTTCTTTGTGCGTGAATTGGCAGCAAAAAGGGACGCAAAGATAGAAACTGGCCACACTGGGTTTCGTATCTCTGTCACAGACGGGCTCTCGATGTATGTCCACACAGGCAATGACGATTTATCAGCTGTACAAAAACTCGACTTACTGAGCTCTGATGCATATATCGATATATCAATCTCCGCACACAATACGAGCGGGGAAATACCAGACGGTATCAAGGGTAGGATATATCGAATCGGTGGGTTCGGTGTTCGAGTTGCGAAAAAAGCAGGAGCACATATTGAACGTCCCGCAGAAGAAGACTTGTCAGAAGAGGTAAGCGATGCCGAAACATTGAGCCTCGCGACAGCTGTTTCACGAACTATTTTCCGTAAGAAATAATTATTCGTCTAAACGTTTGCTCTGCAGAAATTCCCACATATCTTGGGTAGAGTTTGGCACATCGCCTGGCATACTCCAGAGTCGCCACTCCGGCCAGCGGTGTGAGGTAGGGTAAATTCGTTGGACGAGCTTTTGATCGGTGTCATCTGCCCAGGTGTATTCAGTGTAGTCGCCCTTTTGGGATGATTGGCGTTCACCTAGACCGTAGTGTTCAGCCCAGGTCGAAGATGTGTCAAAGGCTGGCAAAAAGCTAAAATCATTCGTCTGCAAGGGGTGTGCTAACGGAACGTAATTATCCTTGGTGCCATTTATCAGTAGTAGCGGAGCCTGTGCATTGCTGATATCCAGGATATTTTCACTATCACCCACGCCGCTCATAACACTGGCACTGGCTGCGAATACTTGTGGTTGCTCATGGAGTAATTTTTGTGCCAATATGCCACCGTTTGAAAACCCAACCAGATAGATGCGAGAAGTATCTATTTGTTGCTCTCGCTCAATAGCCGTAATCATCTCTAAAATGAATTCGGTGTCGGCGACATTGTTTTGCCAAGCCCAGCCACAACAAAAAGAACCGTTCCAAGATTGTTGCTTCCCTTGTGGAAGGGCGAGAATTGCATCTTCCTGCTCGGCGAGTAAATGCAAACCAGAATAGGCTGCGAGCCATTCTGGCCGATCGCGGTAACCATGTAGTCCGATGATGAGTGGCCTCGCGTCTGCTCCATTTGCGTTTACTAGTTTGTAGTTGCGTTTCGCGCCATCAACCACTATAGATTCACTACGTGAGAACAGCATACGCCGATCAGCGGGAGTGAGTACAAATAGCAAGACAGCAATAAACGTTACCACCAGCACGAGCAACAAAATTAGTAAAACTAGAATAAAACGCATACCTATAACAGTATGGCATAACCTACGGTGACCCATTACGGTTTTCGTTCTTATCTGATAAAATAGGGCAGTCTGACCACGGGGGTGTAGCTCAGTGGTTAGAGCAGTCGGCTCATAACCGATTGGTCGCTGGTTCGATCCCAGCCACCCCCACCACGAAAAATCTTCATCAGTATTTTAACGCAGGCTTATAAAATACGTTATGAATATCTCGTGGCACCGCCACCTGTTTGCAAAACAGAAGATTTTGAAG
>SLOC01000042.1 GCA_007132685.1 Candidatus Saccharimonadota bacterium
AAGGGTCGGTACAGTTCTACGCTGCGGTACCAATCGCACTTATTGATGTGGTGAAGCAAGCAGTAGTTAGTGCCTATCCCTCGGCTCGACTGGAGGAGATAGAAGAACACAATATATTCAACCAAACGGGCAAGTTAAGCGGTACGAGCGGTGGCGAGATGAGCCTGAAGGAGCACTATGCTTACCCAATAGCTACCTATCAAGACATTAAACGAGATCCAATCCAGTCGATGCTTAATTCTCTCTCAACGCTTGAAAATGAGGACGGTGCAGGAATACAAATACTATTGCGTCCTGCGCCGAAAGAGTGGAGAAGCACTGCGAGCAGTATCGCTTCGAGCAAACGGAAAGGCAAGAAGGACCGTAAAGGTTTAGAGGCAGGATTTTATTGGCTCCAACAGCTATTTTCAGCGCTAACCTCTCCACCTGAAGGCAAGGAGGGAGGTGATAGTTCTGGGGCTGACCTTTCACCAATGGATCAAAACATTCTTAATTCTATTGATGAAAAAACGAGCAACCCTGGCTTTGAAACGCTTATTCGTGTAGTCGCTTCAAGCAATACCCCTGAGCGATCGCAGGCGGTTTTGAGTAACATAACCGCGTCTTTCTCGTTATTTGATTCACCTGGGAGAAATGGATTCTATTTCACTCCAGCCAAGGACATCGAGAGTTTTGTAACAGCATACATCTTGCGTATTTTCCCCCAGGCATATAACAAGAATATCCTCAACACAATTGAGCTAGCGACGCTCTACCACTTTCCAGACCAGAAGAATATTCCAACTTCACAACTTGAGAGGCAGCACTCCAAACAAGTCGATGGTCCGCGCAACATGGCAGATGAAGGGTTATTGCTTGGCTACAACGTGTTTCGTGGAAATAAAAAGCCAATTCGGATTGCCCATGAAGATCGTGCTCGGCACATGTATGTTGTCGGACAAACCGGCGTTGGTAAATCACAGTTCTTAGAAAACTTGGCGTTACAGGACATGATTGACGGTACCGGCTTTGCTTTTGTTGATCCGCACGGCGATACGGCCGAGAGATTGTTGGCAATGGTGCCAAAAGAGCGCACAGAGGATGTAATTTATTTTTGTCCTGCAGAGATGGATTATCCTATGGGGCTCAACCTGTTTGAGTTTCACACAGAAGAGCAACAGGATTTTCTTATCCAGGAAGCCATCAATATGCTCTACAAGCTGTACGACCCTCAACGACAGGGCATCATCGGGCCACGCTATGAGCACTGGTTCCGTATGGCGGCAAAAACCGTGATGGCTAATCCGGCCGGTGGAACTTTCATCGACATACCGAAAGTATTCACTGATAACCAGTACGCCAAAGAGCTAATCAAGCACGTGAAAGACCAGGTGGTACTTGATTTTTGGCACAAAGAAATGGCGAGCACAACTGATTACCATAAGAGTGAAATTCTCGGCTGGTTTGTGAGTAAGTTCGGTGCTTTTCTTGCAAACGACATGATGCGTAATATTATCGGCCAGTCAAAAAGCGCATTTAACTTGCGCGACATAATGGACAATAAAAAAATTCTACTAGTCAACTTAAGTAAAGGTCGAACCGGTGATCTGAACTCTAAACTGTTGGGCATGGTATTTGTAATGAAATTCCAGGCAGCTGCAATGAGCAGGTCTGATGTTCCGGAGCATGAAAGGCAAGATTTCGCGCTCTATGTCGACGAGTTTCAGAACTTCTCAACTGATTCGTTTGCGACCATTCTATCCGAGGCGCGGAAATATCACTTAAACCTCATTGTTGCGAACCAGTTTACGACGCAGCTTTCTGATGAGATACGAGACGCGGTTTTTGGTAATGTTGGCACGATTGTATCTTTCCGAGTGGGGCAAAATGATGTTGATGGCTTGACGCGCTACTTCCAGCCTCTATTTGGCACCGATGACTTGTTACGGGTGCCAAACTGGAACACGGTCGTTAGAACACTCGTAAACGGGGTTCCCACTCAACCCTTTAGTATGGCCACTTTGCCACCGCTTGGCGAACCCAACCCGCAACTAGGAAAAGCGCTCAAACAACTCTCGTTTGCTAAATATGGTAAACCAAAGAAAAAGGCTGAAGAACTGATTTTCGCTCGACTTGCTACACAGGAGCCGACTAATCCGTCAGCTGGCATGAGGCGATCTGGTGCAGCTGGGGCGTTTGGTGGTCAAGCGCCAGGAGCAAAATCAGCGTCAACCGGCTCCTCGTTCTTGGATGATTGGCTCGCAAAGCGGAAACGAATGCAGCCAGCAGCTGGTCAAAAACCTGGCACCCCGGCAAGTGTTTCGCCTCCTGCAGGCCGTCCCTCCGTCACTTCAGGCACTGCCGTATCCGCATCTGAGACACCATCACCATCACCGAGCGCAAAGCAACAAACGCCACAAACGACCACAGGCAACGCCACGACCGCCAAACCTGCTGACAGCGACAGTAAGCAAACCGCCCCCGCAGAAAAAACAGACCAAACTGATGATGTAGCGCAACTCCGCAATCAAGTGGAACAGGAAATTTCAGAGCAACCACAGAATCAGCAAAAAGATGAAGGCGAGGTCAAGGTTGGCGCACATCACGATGATGTTGAAGAGCATGAAAACACGATCTATATAGATAAAGAGGGCAAGCTTCATCAAGAATCGCCCTCAGATGACTAGTAGTCAAAAACAGTAGTTTCAGCTATGATTTTCGGCGAATGAGCACTTTTGCACCAAGCTCTAAAACGGTTGCAAAAATGTATCCAGATATAAACAGTAAAATAAAGAGCAGATAATTAAATGGTATACCGTAGCGGTAGGCATACAGCAAGCTAATGGTTACACCAATAAAAGTAATTATTGAACCCCAGGCGATACCAACAGGGCGGGCAACCGTCTTGCTAGCAACTTCGCTCACGGTTTCGATAATTGGCTTATGAACGAATCGACTAAATCGCCTATCTTTTGTTGATAATCTTGCTTGAATGTCTTTAAGTATTTTTTGATACGCCTCAACCTTTAGTTTGGCATGCATATGAACCGAGTACGGTTTATCTGTCTGTTCAGCAGGTTTCTCGGTTTCCTTAATTTGCTCGGCAGACTTTGCCTCCGTCTCTATAGATTTACGAATCGTCTCTGCGGAGACTTCTGGCTCGTTTTCAGGAGCGCTTTCCATTGCCTCCAGTCGCTCGAGGTTTTTGCTTACTTCTTCGGATACATCGAGCTCCTGACCTTTCTTTAATTCTTTATGCTCGGGAATTGGGTGACGTTCTTGACTCATCCTGTTCCTCCTTGCGACGCAAAATCATCTTTCACTATACCGAGCTCTTTATTGTAGAGTCTGGTCCTGGCGAAAAAGTACCCAACAAATGCTGTAATCGTTGCAGTCATAATAAATCCTGCTCCAGGGCCAGTGTCAGGCAGTGTGCGCACCACTTGTTCAGTTGCTTTGAGTGGAGACATGGGTAGATATATCTCGACAGTGTTTCCATAAACGTTTGTTAGGGTTAAATCATATGAGCCTGGGTTTGAGTCAGGGATAGGAGTGTTTGGCAAATCTTCCTTGATTTGAATAGTGATTTTTTCGCTAACCCTGGCCTCAGAATCGATAGTTCTCTCGGGCCAGGCAACCAAGGAGCTTTCATCAATACTCCCTCCATGAAAATCGGTAATTAGTGCGTATTCCAGTACGTCTCCCATATGTTCTTCAATAGCAAACTCGATCGGCGCGTTAGCGGTATTTCTAGCAGTAAGTGTATAGGTTATAACGTCGCCTGGCTGTGCGGTCGTGCCATTAGCTTCTGCGATATCTTGTGTTACATTCTCAGCCGATTTACTTAACACTAGACAAGCAGTTACGTCATCTTCATCGGATGCTTCGTCGCACGGTCGACACTCCTCTTCGTCGGTTTGTACGCCAGGCATTTGCGGACAGAGGTCGGGGAGCTCTACATACAGCAGGCTGACGCAATCACCGCCGTCACTGCCTTCTACTTGCTGATCGTTATAGGTCACAGCCAGGCGAATTTCATAGGTGCCGGGCTTATCAAATTGTATGCTTTGCCCCCGTGAATCTTCTGCGATATAGTCATCAAAACCGATTCGGCTGGAGGTTTTTGTGTCATACACTTCTTCACTCTCACGTTCAATAGCTCGATAAGTCATAGACACAGTGTCATCATCACCCAGGTCATTTCCTGTGGCAGTGCCATGAAATCGCACCGAAGTCCCGGTTGTAATTGAGGAGCGATCGAGCACGCTCATACGAATATTCCCACAGATAACAACTGGTTGTGCCATTGGCTCGGGCGGCGGAGGCGGCGGAGGCGGCGGAGGCGGAGGTTCAGGTGCATCCACAATTGCGATATTGCCGCAATTGTAAAGCACCACAAAAGGTGTTCCGTTGTCACGAGTGCCGACAAGTGCTTCGTAGCTTGAATAGTCCCAAGAGTCCCAACTCCATAGATAGCGCATATAATATGTCTTTCCTTCTATTTGGACTGCTTTTTCGCCTTCTTTTCCGTACGGCAATCTTCCCAGTGACATCAGCTTTTTATCATAATCAGTAGAGCGTATAGTCTTTCTTTCAGCTTCAGCTAAAGAATCACAACTTACGCCAAAGTGTTCAAGCGTATCTCGGAAATTATAATTGTTATCACGACAGTGAGTAAGGGCTTCTGCCTGAGAAGAGAATCCACCTGGAATCACATCATTGCGCGAGCTTGCAAGAGAGGGTTCGGGCTGAAACGTCACAGCAAGTAGCTGGACGATAAACCCAAGCACTACGAAAGACACCCCTATTCTGCGAATGCGCTCTTCTTTCTTCAATCGTGCTGCATAAAATGAAACCTGGCCAATAAGGCTGGGGTTGAAGGGAAGGTTGCTGAGTAATTTTTTATACATTATTTATTCTTTAGTGCTACTGCTTAGTATTAAAGCATGAAAACGTGTGTTCAATCAACAACACACGCCTCTTGGCATAAAAGCTGGATTCGTCTATACTAGATACAAGCTAACGGGAAACACAACACCTGTAAAAGAGAGGGATATCCACACACGTGTCAAAGCAGAAACAGTATAGCTCTGAGCAAATTCAGGTTCTAGAAGGACTAGAGCCGGTACGCAAGCGTCCTGGAATGTATATTGGAGGGACCGGTGTCGATGGCCTCCATCACTTATTAAAGGAAATCGCTGACAATGCGGTAGATGAGGCAATAGCTGGTTATGCTGATAGCCTTTGGTTAACGCTAAAAGCAGACGGTGGTGTGGAGGTTCGTGATAATGGGCGAGGTATACCGGTGGACCGCCACGCCAAAACTGGTAAAAGTGCTCTAGAGACCGTGCTG
>SLOC01000043.1 GCA_007132685.1 Candidatus Saccharimonadota bacterium
CGATACGGTAGACACAATGGCTATGTTTTTGGTTACTGTACTTGGCACGTTGCTAATCGACGAGCCGAGGCTGGCCGACCGATACCGAATAACTTGGGTCATGCTCGAACGTGGGCGCCAAACGCTCAGCGGTTTGGCATGACGGTAACCGAAAACCCAGAACAAGGGTCAGTGCTTTGGCACAAGGACACCTCTATTGCTTGGGGTCTTGGCCATGTTGGTTACGTAGAGCAAATAAACAATGACGGCTCAATCGTTGTATCAGACATGAACTATCCGCGCTGGAATGCGGTATCGCATCGGACCATCGAACCTTCAGAGTTTGGTAGCTATCTCTTTATCAATTAGTGAGGTTAAATTATGAGCGCATTCGAAAAACGCGCTATAATTAATATTTATGTTTGTAGATAAGGCAGAGGTTACAGTAAAAGCTGGTGACGGCGGTCCGGGCGTCGTGAGTTTTCGCCATGAAAAATACGTCGATCGCGGTGGTCCTGACGGTGGTGATGGCGGCAAGGGTGGCGATGTCGTATTTCGTGGTCGCGATAATCAACACACGCTAGCACGATTTCGTCATCAGAGGGAGCTAAAGGCAGATGCCGGTCAGAGCGGCGGAAAACGAAAGCGTCGTGGCAAGAGCGCAGAAGATTTACTGATTGATGTTCCGGTGGGCACCGAGATAGTAGATTCTGAGACAAATCAGACAATTGCTGACATTACTCAACCAGAACAAACAGTCGTAGTGGCAAACGGTGGTTCTGGCGGATTTGGCAACGCGCACTTCAAATCGTCAACCCGACAAGCACCACGTATTGCCGAGAAAGGCGAGCCAGGCGAGGAGCGACTTGTTAGCCTGGAACTAAAGATGATTGCTGACGTTGGCATCGTTGGCCTACCGAACGCAGGTAAATCAACCTTTTTATCAGTAGTGAGCAACGCACAGCCCGAGATTGCAAATTATCCATTCACGACGTTGCAGCCCAATCTAGGTGTGGTTGACGTAGACAACGAGCATAGCCTACTGTTTGCAGATATCCCTGGCTTGATTGCCGGTGCCAGTAAAGGCAAGGGCCTGGGCGATGATTTTTTGCGACACGTGGAACGAACCGCTGTACTGTTGCATCTTATCGATGCATATCAAGACGACGTTACCCAGGCATACCAAACAATCCAGCAAGAGCTTGCAGAGTATAAGGTCGACCTGACGGATAAGCCTCAGATTATCGCACTGACGAAAGTCGAAGGGCTCGATGAAGAGATTCTTGCAGACCAACAGGCAGCGGTTCAATCAGCTACAGGTAACACAATCCAGGTGTTTACGATTTCATCTCAAACCAAGCAAGGGATTGATGAACTATTACGCGAGTTGCTCGCACTTGTCGAAACGTTCAAGGCGCAGGCAGTATCTGAAGTAGAAACGACTGAGAGTCCAGCAGAACCAGTAATCACGCTCCCGTCAGCGGACGAGAGTTGGCAGGTTGTCCAGAAGAAAAAACGTTTTATCGTAACTGGCAAGAAGATAGAACGTTTTGCACATAAGACTGATGCGCACAGTGAGCCTGCTGTTGATCGACTCCGGGATATCATGCGCAAGATGGGTATCATGCATGAACTAGAACGAAAAGGTATCGAACCGGGTAGTCGTATCGATATCGCGGATATCATTTCGTTGGAGTACTGATGCTTGCTTCGAAAGAGCGAATATATTTGCAGTATCGACCAGACGAATCATCACTCGGTGTAATACTCAATTTGCAGAAAAAATCTACAGAAGCGAACCCACAAGGCAGACCAGTACAGCAAGAGCGTCTACATGTGACAGTCATTCATTTTGGCATAGCAGCTGACGTGTACCGTGAACTATCCCAGCAGAATCCAAAACTCAACTGGGAAGAATTTGCCCGCGCAGCAGAGCAGTTTATAACCCTTAGCCAATCGGCGCTCCCTGAGGAGGTTACGGTACAACCAACCGGACTGGAATTCTTTGGCCATCGTTCGTCAGTGCTCGCGCTTTCCGTACGGCCGGACCAGACACTAATAGATGCTCACCAATCATCACTTCAGCAGCTCAAGGATTTTTTAGAGGCTTGTGGTATCTCCTACCCAGTAGCTTTTATGCAAGGTAGCACGAATTTTCGCTATGCACTTACTTTGCGACCTCATTTTTCGCTAGTAAAGGCCGCTCGTCATGTACCAGAAGATGCGCCAAGTGATTTCCCGGCACTTAAATTAAAGGCTATGCCAATCCACTACAGCTGAGAACAAAATCAAGGCAATAAGCCAAATGACCACCGTATACGACACCAAGTATCATCAGCTAATCAAGGGGTATATATTGACAAATATTAAATTGCTAGTATAAAATACCTCAGCTATAAATGTAATCACAGGATATTTATGTAATGAGTGAAGCTGAAAAAACTACTATAGAACAACCTGTCCTCACAGAAATTGGTTCATCATATTACGTGAACACAGATACTATTGAGACGATGATGCGCGGAGAAGCCGGTCTATTCAGGTATGCTGGCATGCAGCCAGATTTCTATGCTATCCAGAATGGGGATGAAAGTGGTCGCTCTTTTGCGGTGGATTGTCTATATTCTGAAGGTGATGATTCATATCTCGGATCGTATATTATCCGGATGCCAAGTAGCTTGGGCAAGAAACTTGCCGCTTGGCGTGGCAAGCCCGCCCGAGCTCATGTAAGCTCTGATATTCGACCAGTATCACAAGACATTGCGTTTAGCTTTGCTCATGCGTGTATGGACGAAGTAGTTGATAGAGAGATGATGAATTAAGTTAAAATGTAGCTACAGATGATGCTACACTGGCTGTCATAATGGCAGCCAGTTTTTTATTTTATGATCTAGAAACCTCAGGGGTGAACCCTCGCGAGGCGCGGATCATGCAATTTGCCGCGCAGCGCACGAACCTTGACCTGGAGCCGATAGGCGAGCCATACAACTATTTGATCCGGCTTACCGCAGATGTGTTGCCTGACCCGGAGGCAATCCTCGTTACCGGCATTACCCCTCAGCAAACAATCGACGGTGGCTACACTGAAGCGGAGTTTTTGAAGATTTTCCATACTGATATCGCCACACCCGGGACGATTTTTACCGGATTTAATTCGGTGCGGTTCGACGATGAGTTTCTTCGCTTTCTTAATTATCGAAACTTCTATGATCCCTATGAGTGGTCATGGAAAGACGATCGTTCACGCTGGGACATGCTCGATGTCGTACGGATGACGCGAGCACTTCGCCCAGATGGTATCAAGTGGCCGTTTGCTAGTGATGGCTCAGCAACGAATCGGCTGGAGCTCCTAGCTGAGCTTAACCAGCTCACTCACGAAAAAGCGCACGACGCCCTCAGTGATGTACAAGCTACGATTGCCCTTGCACAATTAATCAAACAACAGCAACCTAAGCTATTTGATTTCCTACTATCGATGCGTGACAAGCGCGCAGTCGCAGATATCGTCTCCTCGAACCAGCCATTTGTCTACACATCAGGGCGTTATGATAGTGAGTTCGAAAAAACCACTGTAGCCGTTCATTTGGCCGATGTACCTGATCAACCAGGAGCCGCACTCGTATATGACCTACGTTACGACGCACAAGAATATACCGACAAATCAGAGGACGATTTACTAAAAACCTGGCAGGCGCGTCACAATGAACGTGAATTCCCTATGCCGGTGAAGATTCTACGTTATAACCGTTGTCCAGCAATTGCGCCACTCGGCGTGTTAGACGAAGCCAGCCAAAAACGCCTCGCTATAGACACCTCACAAGTAAAAAAGAACTACAAGAAGCTTCAAACCCATCGTTCGACACTTGCGTCCGCGTTCCAGAACGTCGCGCAGGCATCCCGTCCGAGCGAACAGGAAAGATTGTTCGACGCTGATAAGGTTGATGTAGATAGTCGATTGTATGATGGCTTTTTCTCTCGCAAGGATAGCGAACTACTTGCAAGGGTTCGTGCAGCCAAACCAGAAGACCTTACAACGACCCGTTTTACTTTTCAGGATGACCGCCTAAACGCACTACTGCCGCTGTATAAAGCACGAAATTATCCTGAAAGCCTGAGTAGTGAAGAGCAGATGGAGTGGGAGAACTTTCGTTATCGTCGGCTCGTTCAAGGCGATGAAAAAAGTTGGTTGGCTCGATTTTCACGGCAACTACAAGTTACGGCTGAACGGATTGCCTCGCAGTCACCAGACAAACAATACCTCTTGGAAGAGCTGCAGCTTTATGCTGAAAGTATCGCGCCAATTGAGCCCTAAAAGCGCTAGTTGCCTTGTGGGTTGGTAGATTGCTTGCTCGAAAGTAAGCAGTACGCCATAAAGCCAAACCATGCGAGGGTTGCCACATGCGCAAAGCTGATTTCCAGTTGAGTACCAGGAACAATACCCAAAACGATAAATTCGACCATATTTTTCTCCTAGATAACCAAGTGGTATTATGTAGAAGTTTACAATAACAAATACTAGCGCATAAGTCAATAAAATTGCAGTAATCGTTTATGGTTATGAGCGTCAATAACCTACCAACACATTATGCTACAATAGCCATAAGCTGAAGAGACGCAGCAAACAAACAGGTGGATTAACAACAAAAACGGAGGGATACAATGGGCCGTCAAGGCTTTTCTCAGGGTTTGCCGCGATCGCAAACACCAAAAGACAAACAATCAGTTAGCCAAGCTTTTACCATGTATCGGCCATTGGCCTACGAATCTGCTTGTGAAGTGTATGAGTTATTGCGCCAGGTTCAAGTAGAAGGACTACTGCCGGACCATGCAGAGATTCGTTCACCCTCAGATATGCGTGTCACTTTTCTTGAACGACGCAAACTAACGAAAAAACTTCAAGGAATGACCGCAGGGTTTAGTGCAGCTCGGGCAATTCACGAAATTAACGAAACTTGCGATAGCTCAGACGATCATCTAATCGTGTCGCTTGGGCGGGTGACGTTAATGAATAACCGCCAGGAAAATGCAGTTGCACATCTTGAGCATGACCAAATCATAGCTAGTGAGTATGGTGTCATCAAGGATGCGCTTACTCATCTAAAGATAAAAGGCATGCATAAAGAGAGGTTTCGTCCGCACGTTGGGCTTGTAAGAGTTCCGGGAGCAACTGGTGAAGACAAGGAATTTCTTGCTCGAGAATTGAGCCAAGTTGTGCCAAAAGAAGTGGCGCTACTACCACTAACAGCCTTTCCAAAAAGGTAACAAATTAATAATTGCACATAGTGTCTCTAGAAAAATCCTTAAATCTCTAGTATAATTCTCTAGTTTTATGAGTGAC
>SLOC01000046.1 GCA_007132685.1 Candidatus Saccharimonadota bacterium
AGCTATGGTGAGCCGCACCCAGCGACTGATTCTGGTCGTTTCATCGAGATTGGCAACCAAGTATTTATGCAGTATCGGCGCACTGAGGATGGGTTTGAGCCTCTCGCACAAAAAAACGTTGACTTCGGTGGAGGACTAGAGCGGATTGCTGCGGCTGCCATCGATAGTCCAGACGTATTTAAAATAAGTCTAATCTGGCCAATCGTAGAACGACTTGAGCAACTTTCTGGCAAAACGTATGACCAACACACAGAAAGCATGCGAGTGATTGCCGATCATTTGCGAGCAGCGACATTTCTCGCAGTTGACGGGGTGACGCCGAGCAATAAAGAGCAGGGGTATGTGATGCGGCGACTCGTACGACGGGCAATTCGCTTCGCGTTTGAGCTTGGGGTAGAACAGAGCTTCTTAGAAGAAGTCGTGCCAGTGATTGCCGACATCTATCAAGATGATTTTCCGGAAGTCGAGAAGCAGTGGGAAGATGTCGTCAAGGTACTTACTCGTGAAGAAAAAGCCTTTCGCCAAACCCTTCGAAAAGCGATTCGGGTATTTGAAAAGGAAGTTACTGACAAACAAGATATCAGCGGAGCATTTGTCTTTACGATGTATGACACCTATGGCTTTCCAACGGAGCTCACACTCGAGGAGGCTTACAAGAGAGATATTGCTATCGATAAAAACTGGAAACAGCAGTTTGATGAAGAGATGAACAAGCAGCGCGAGCGCTCCAAAACCGCAGCCAAGGGCTCGTTTAAGGGCGGGTTGGCTGGTAGTGACGTTATGCACAAGAAATACCACACTGCAACTCACCTGATGTACCGTGCGTTGCGTGAAGTGCTTGGCGACCACGTCGTGCAGCGCGGCAGCAACATAACTGACGATCGATTACGTTTTGATTTTTCACACCCTGAGAAAATGACTGATGAACAGAAAAGCCGTGTCGAAGACATCGTCAACGAGCGTATACGCATGAATCTCAAAGTGTCATGGGAGGAGTTGCCGACTCAAGAGGCGCTGGACAAGGGCGCGTATGGTGCGTTCGGCGACACCTATGGTGACACTGTCAAGGTGTATTCCATGGTCGATGATGATGGAACGGCATATAGTTTTGAGATATGTGGTGGTCCGCACGTAGATCGCACCAGCGAACTAGCAGAAGACAACAAGAAATTTAAAATCACCAAAGAAGAATCCAGTAGTGCCGGTGTCCGCCGTATCAAGGCAGTTTTGCAATAAAACTCGTCTTGGCACCCCGCGCTGCGTGGTATACTAGAAACTGATTATGCTCAAAAAACTTCAGGGGATGAAGCAGGTGCTAAGGCGCCAAGATAACGACAAAGACACTGGCCAATATCTGGTCGGTCTTGATATTGGAACCGAATTTGTCAAGGCGCTTATTGGCGAGGTTAAACACGACACCATCGAGATAATCGGTGTTGGTCGAGCCCACCAAGAGCTCTCAGATATGCAAGCCGGAGCTATTGCTGATATTGCTGCAGTAGTACAAAACTGTGACAAAGCGCTCTCTCAAGCTGAAAAACAAGCCGAACTGAGCGTACGTAGTGCCGTAGTGGGCATAGCTGGCGAACTTGTTAAAGGGACGACTGTTACAGTCAAGTGCACGCGCAAAAACCCGGAAACCTCATTAACTATCGATGAAGTCGAGCGTATCATCACTCTCGTACAAGAACGTGCTGCTGAAAGAGCACGTCGGGAGCTGTTTGTTGATCTAGGCGGCAAAGATATCGAGATACGACTAGTTAACAGTGCGCTCGTCGGTATAGAGATTGATGGCTATCCGGTCACCAATCCAATAGGTTTCCAAGGTAAAGACGTTGTCGTACAGCTATACACGGCATTTGCACCCATGATTCATATCGGCGCTATCGAGAAGGTCACCGAAGAGCTCGACCTTGATTTATTAGCTGTAGCAGCTGAGCCGTTTGCGGTAGCGCGCTCGGTAATCGGTAATGACCCAAACCAGAACAAGAATGCCGTACTCATGGATGTCGGCGGGGGGACTACAGACATTGCCGTGATTCAAGAGGGTGGCCTGCAAGGAACCGAGATGTTTGGTATAGGTGGTAGAGCCTTTACCCGTGCGATTGAACGCGAGCTGAACCTCGATTTCGAAGACGCTGAACAGCGCAAACTTACTCTGGACACCACAGATACGCAAGGCAGCGACACCAAGCGTACTCTTGAGGCAATCGAACGTACTCTTTCCGTTTGGACAAGTGGCGTAGAGCTCGCTTTAGGTGAATTTGATCAGCTTGATTACTTACCAGAACAAGTTTTATTATGCGGTGGCGGTTCGAGCTTGGAGCCATTGGTGTCTTCCTTGCAGCAAGAGAAGTGGCACAGTGAGCTGCCATTTACTAAAAAACCAAATATCAAACACATAGACCCCAAGGAAGTGATTAATATTTCTGATGCGACCGGCGACGTGACGGATCACACGTTCGTAACCGCAATGGGACTCATGCGCGTCGGGCTTGACACTATCCAGCAGCAAGAAGGAGCAGAGACTGGTACGATACGACAGAGAATTGATAGGATGTTACGAATATGAGCGAAGCAAGTCAGAAAAAATCTATACTCTACGTCGACACTGGCGATGAAATCACCTCAGTGATTGCCCGTATGCAGGACGCTGATGGCAAAATTGCAGCCATTGTGCTGCCGAAGCGTGCACCGTCTTTCCAATCGATTATCAATATCAAACTCCTAGATAGAGCTGCTAAAAAGGCTAAGAAGCGAGCCGTGCTCATTACCAGTGACAAAACTATCTTGCCGTTAGCTGGAGCTGCCGGCATGCATGTTGCTCGTACCACCGAATCAAAGCCATATGTGCCGGATGCGCCAAAGACTACGCCAACACCAGGTGAAGGCGAGGTCGACCCGAATCAACCGGTCGGCGAACTAGCTGCTAAGGCTAAGGATGAGCAAGACACAATTGATTTAGGCGATTTGCCTGACCTCAACATGGAGGATGATAACGCCAAAAAGCCAAAAAAGAAAAAAGGTGGTATTAAGGTACCAAACTTCAACAAGTTTCGGCTTTGGCTTATCTTGGGTGGCATTTTACTTGTGCTTCTTATCGTTGGCTGGTATGTTGCTGCGTTCGTCTTGCCACGCGCTGAAATTACGGTAGAAACCACCACTCAAAACGTTGCCGAGACACTCGAGTTTGATGCAGTGCTTGACCTGGAAGGCGTTGATGAAGAGAATTTTGCAATCCCGGCTACCCGTCTTACGTATACTCTTGAAGACGAAGCCTCAGTTGACACAACAGGCGAAGAAAACGTCGGCGACCGAGCATCAGGTGTAGCTGAACTTCAAAATTGTAAAGAACAGAGTGGTACAGTTACAATCCCGTCAGGAACGCGATTGACTTCTGGTCAGTACACCTTCATCACCCAAGAGACTGTGGAATTACCAGAGCGAACAGTTCAAGGTATAGCTTGCGTAACTCCAACGGAAGAAGTTGAAGTAGAAGCAGAGAATCGCGGCGCTGATTACAATATCTCAGAAAGAGAGTATTCGGTGGAAGGGTACAGCAATGTTAATGCTTATGGGTCTGACATGACTGGTGGTAGTGATGAATTCGAGTCCGTAGTCGTTTCTCGCGATATTCGTGCCGCCCGAGAAGAGATTGAGCAGGCAGCAAGCCCTGATGCCGAAGTAGAATTAGAAGAAATGTTTGAGATGGAAGGGCTAGTGCCAATTTTAGAAAGCTTTGAAGAACGCGACAGCAGCACGTCTGCCTCGCACGACGAAGGTGACCGTACCGATAGTGTGACTGTTACACTAACTGCTGAATACGCGATGCTGGGAGTAGATCGTGAAGACATCCAGGAGCTTATCCGTCTCCAGCTCGGCGAGGAGTTCGACTTTGACCGACAGTCAATCGTTGACGACGGGCTTGATCAAGCGACGCTACGAGTCGTCTCGCAGGACGGTGACACAACCCGGTTGCGACTCAGGACAATCGTAGCAATCGGTGCAGAAATTGACACTGATGCACTGGCTGATGAGGTTGCCGGCTTAAGCCGAAGCGAGACAGAATCAACTATCTTCTTGCGCGACGGGGTTCGTGACGTACAGATTGACTACTCGCCATTCTATGTTTTCTCTACTCCTGACGATCCAAGCAAGATATCGATTACTGTACTACAAGAGGGCGATGAACCTGACGATTTTGATGAACTGTTCGAGCAAGACACTGAAGACGAAGAGATAACAGAAGAAGAGTGAGTGCCACAAGCGACAACACGGTAATCGGTCTTGATATTGGTGACGCGCGTATCGGCGTAGCGAGGGCTGCGCTGGGCAGTTTTTTTCCTGCACCTTGTGATGTAATCCTAAATGATGATAGGGTATACGACAGACTGAAAGAGTGTATTTCTACAAATAAAGCCGTGGCACTTGTAGTAGGTTTACCGCGAAATTTGAGCGGTGATGACACAGCGCAAACCACACAGGTTCGTAGTTTTACATCAACGCTCGAGCAGCGCCTAACCGTTCCGATATATTTTCAAGATGAGGCTGGCACAACCAAGCGAGCTGAGCAAGAGCTCAATTCACACAAGCGACCCCCTAAAGGTCCAGCCGGCTCAGTAGACGCCTTGGCGGCAGCGTATATTTTAGAAGATTTTTTACAGCAGGAGGCAAATCGTGAGTTATTCACTTAAAGCATCATCTCGTTTCACCAAGCCGGTTATCATTGGCCTGAGTATATTTGTTGCCGCATTAGTAATAGGCGGCTTCCTTGTAGGTGTTAATTGGTATTATCAGCAACAACTAGATCCAGTTAGCCAGTCTGAAACAACACAACTCTTTGAAGTGGCCAATGGCGATAGTACACAGGCAGTTGCTGAAAAGCTAGAAGAGGCAGGACTGATTCGCGCAAGCTGGGCTTTTTCGTGGTATATGCGAACACAGGGGTTGCGAGGGGATCTCCAAGCCGGCACCTATGCCATTAAACCAAACCAATCAGTCCAGGAAATCGCTCGCATTATCACCGCACAAGATGAAGGCGAGAGGATGACCGTGACTATTTTGCCAGAGCGCCGACTAGATCAGGTTCGCGATGATTTGATAAATGCTGGATTTTCTCCAGACGAGGTTGATACAGCCCTTGAGTCAGAACAATACGTGGATCATCCAGCATTGAGCGACAAGCCTTCTCACGCTAGCCTCGAAGGCTACCTCTATCCAGAAACTTTCCATATCGATGAGACGACCTCTGCGCAGGATG
>SLOC01000062.1 GCA_007132685.1 Candidatus Saccharimonadota bacterium
AGAACTTGCCGATATTTTTATTGGCGATCGTGCTACTAATACTCTTTTTGCAAACGCCAAAAATCGTCAAAAAATACTCTGGAGATTAATACTAAGTTATAAATCGAAGTCTTAATCTTTGTATCGGCTCTCGGAATCAGCCTCGACAATGGGGTTTTGGTCGTCGGTTAAATGGGTTCTGACGAGTTCGTAGACCCGTTCTAAACGTTTATTGCCCCACCGGAGGTATTTTCCAACCTTCCATACCATTTCGGCACCGACAATGTCGTGATCGATATAGTTGCTATAACCGTGCTTATTGACTGTCCGCACATATGGCTTACCTACGTCATGCAGTAATGCTGCCCAACGTATTTCAACGTCCTTCGTTGACAGTTCGGCAGTTTTAATGCTGTGCTCCCACAGATCTAGCTGGTGGTATGGGCTATCTTGATCAAACCCGACTTGCATGGCTAGCTCGGGCAACATGTACACCAACAATCGTGTGTCTGCTAAATACCGAAGCCCAGTGCCTGGGTCGTCGCTGGTAAGAATCATGTCGAGTTCACGTACCCAACGCTCTTTCGATACGCGAATAATCTCTGCTGCGAGCTTATGCGCAGCGTGCTGGGTGGCTTCCTCGATCTGAAACCCGAGCTGTGAGGCAAAGCGACCAGCGCGAAGCATCCGAAGCGGGTCTTCGTGGTAACGTTCATGGGGTTTGTTGACGGCCCGAATGATGTGGTTATCAATATCTGCTTTGCCACCAAAAGGATCAATCAGGTGGCCACGCTCGCGTATGGCCATAGCATTAATCGTGAAGTCTCGACGGGCGAGATCGGCAGTTATATCTCGTACGAATTCGACCTGCGGTTTACGGCTCTTGCCATCGTATTCTTCAGTCCTGAATGTCGTGATCTCAATATGCTTGCCATCGATGCGGCAGCCGATCGTACCGTACTGCCTGCCAGATACAAATGGGCGCAAGCCGGCATCACGAATCGCCGTCTCGATGTCATTTGGCAGGAGTGGGGTGGTAAAGTCGTAATCCTTCGGCTCGACCCCACGTAAAATGTCTCTGACGCAGCCACCGACAAGATACACCTGCCCGATAATGGAGCGGACTTTATCAAGTAATTGTTCTTGCTCGTCAGTCATGTGTACGTGTTATTACAGCCTCTAGGATTATTATACGTGGTTTTCGTACTCAGTCTTGCTCAACGGGTTGCGGTTTTATTGTAACAATCGAGATGCGTTGCCCCTCAACAGCAACGTAGAGAGCGCCGTCATGCTGACCAACGGTTACGTCGCGAACACGCCAGCCTTCATCTGCAAGCAACGGTTCGAGTTCTTCAACTTCGTCGCCATCTACACGGAAATGTGCAAGATACTCACTCGCTAGTCCACCGATAAAAAGGTCACCTTGCCACCCTACAAATCCATCAGCATCATAGAATGTCATGCCGGCTGGCGGAAAGCCACCGCTGCCACACTCCCAGTAATGTATCGGATTGACGGTGTCGTCTCGCTCATCAGGAAGATCGCCGATATCTCGTCCGGTAGCGTAGCCGCAGCCGTACGTGGCAATCGGCCAACCATAATTACCGCCAGCCTGGATGATGTTGATTTCATCTCCGTCACGCTCTCCGTGTTCGCTTTGCCAGATACGACCGGTATCAGGTTCAATAGCCATCCCTTGTACATTTCGGTGACCATAGGTATAGATCTCGTCTAGAACGTCGTCATCATCTACAAACGGATTGTCGCCAGGCACCTCACCATCAAGCGTCAGGCGGATCGTCGTACCGAGCACGCTAGAAGTGTCTTGCGAGACATGGTTGTTGAAGTTTTTGTCGCCACGGTCACCAATGGTCATATACAAGTAGTCGTCATGAATGATTACCCGAGAGCCAAAGTGGCTGTTGCTCTCAACAAATGGTTCGGCTGCGTAGAGCACTTCAACGTCCTCAAGTCGCAGTTCATTAGTAGAGAGCGCTCCTCTGGCTAGATGAGTAGACTTTACGCCACTGTCGTTTGTCGCGGAGTAGGTGAGATATACATATGAATTATCCGCAAAATCTGGCGATACCGTGACGTCAAGCAGACCACCCTGGCCAGCGCTATCGACGGTAGGCACACCTGAAATTTCGTCAATCGACCCGGCTTCAGCATCAATGAGATATAACGAGCCAGTATTTTCTGTTGCGAGGAGTGTCGGTGTATCAGGGATAAAATCAAGTGCCCAGATTAATCCTAAATCCTCGGCAACCACCTCTAGGACTGGTTCGACATCACCTACCGGTTGAGAAACTGGCATATCGACACGGCGTCGATCGTCATCGTTTGTGACACTGTAGGCATACCACACTACGACACCTAAGGTGGCAAGAACGAGGATAATTGCTACGTATCCCTTTACTCCCATATACCAACCAGCGTACTCCATTGCCAACCGAGTGTCCAGTGGGCTGACGACACACATCACGGTATGTATTATCATAAGAGTATGAAGATATTTCTGATGCGGCACGGTGAGGCTAATCATAACGTTACCGGTACTATCAACGCTGAGCCGAACAGTACAAGCAGCATAACCAAAGCAGGTCTCGCGCAAGCGCGAAAGCTTGCCGACAAGTTGGCGAATGAACCAATTGAAGCAATTTTCGTATCTGCATTCGACCGGACAAAGCAAACTGCATCCGCCTTGCAGCAGCGGATTGATGCTCCACTGATTATTGACCCAGACATAAACGAGCTTCGTATCGGATTTGAGGGAGAACCCCTCACCAACTGGAAGCAGGCTCGCAGGAAATCGAGTAATCCTTGGACATATAAAAAAACTGGTGCTGAAAGCCTAGCTAATGGAGTAGAGCGTGCAGAACGTTTCATTACTAAACTACGAGAAACGACTTACGGCACGGTTGCCATCGTGACACACGGTTTCATGGTGGTGGCCATCCGCTCCCTGATTGAAGGTGACTCAGTTAAGGAGCTGTACGAAGCTGGCGATCCAGGAGCAGAGATTTCGCATGATGAAGTTATAGAGCTTACGCTGAATTGAGAGTGCGCTATACTGGACAACAATGCAGAATCTCGAGATTAGAACTCAGCAAAAACGACAAATTATTGATATTACAGACCTAATCGCGCAAAATCTGCGCGCTGATGCGAAGCTAGCACATGTATTTATTCCCCATACCACTGCTGCGATAACCACGATGGATCTCGATCCTGGCACTGACCTAGACTTTCTGGATGCACTTGAGCAGCTTCTGCCAGTTCTTAAATGGCGACATCCACATGACCCAAAGCATGCTCCGGACCACCTACTGGCTAGCTTGATTGGGCCAGATGTTTCCGTACCAGCTGTTGACAGTCGACCAGAGCTCGGCACCTGGCAGCGAATTGTGCTCGTAGAGCTCGATGGACCACGAGATAGAAGCGTTATAGTCACCACTCTTTAGTCGATTGACATAGATTATATTTAGCTGATTCTCTGTTAATTAGGCGTATACTCAAAAGGTATGGATTTACATAGACCAAAAAGACAACCTGACTGGATGCTTGTAGGTCGCGAGGAACGTAACCCTTATCAAAAAATTTCAGCGGCGACCCATGGTATCATTACGCCAGCGAATGTGATTACGGTCTTAGGTATGGTGCTCGTGCTCTACGGAGTATGGCTAATGCTTGATGAAGTTACGCTTATTGCGTTGGCATTCATCGCCGGCGGAAGGCTCGTAGATATCCTCGATGGGATAGTTGCAGACAAGACGGGCACAAAAAGCACTGTCGGGGAGGCCTTTGATTCGGTGGCCGACAAGGTAACCGCTGTGGTGATGCTCGTAGTGATTGCATCGATTGGCATATTTCAATTGTGGCAAGTGATTATCTTGTTGCTACTTCAGCTCATTAATAGTGTGGTCACAATATACGCCAAGTTTAGCCATAAGAGCATTCACTCTTCACTAGAGGGCAAACAGGCAACATTTCTGCTGTGGCTAACCATTGGACTACATGCAGTTGACTACTGGCTCAACCTAGCAGGGGTGTTTCGCGGCGTGCTGCAGGTCTTGGGTATTGTCAGTTTTTGGCTTGCCGTTATCCGAGGTGTGCAAGCCAGCTACGGCTATGTACGTGACCTGTTTAAATAAGTACTGGACCGTGCAAAAACGACCCCAGCCATCGCTACTGCAGTTGCAAATTCATCCTGTGCGTCTGCAATTTCATCAATAAGTTCGGCCGCTTGTTCTGGCTCAGCCTCTTGGAACGCCTGGCTTGCCATACGTCTGCGATCAAACTGTTCATTTGCAAAAATTGCCAGCTCGTATGCGAAGGATAATGCACCTCCAGATAATTCCTCAAATTGCTCCTGCTCTAAGCTCTCTAGTGTTTTGATGATGTCGTGACGCGGAAGATCGGCCAAAAACTCATACACACGTGGCGCTCCTCGCAGTCCTGATACGACATTTTGTATAATTTGCTTATCAGTAGGTGAAACATCATCCATCTGTCGTACGTTGCTGTGACGCTTCTCAGACGCAGAAGTGCTAGAGGAAAATTCAAGCTTTTGATATTGCAATTTGCTGCCATTTGACTCACAAACCAGCACATCTCTTACTGTTTCACCTCCACTATTAACTGAGTCACGAACACACTTCACTTTTCCGTTAGACGGTACTGTCTCAAGCGAATAATTAAATACTGGGCCCATCGTCTCATCGAACATATATCTAGTTAAGAGTTCATCAGCATGTGTAAGCTCAATAATCGTGTCGTCATCGAGTAGCAACTGTTCTTTATTCTCAATTGACGCTTGATAGAGTGCCACGTTGCTCTCGCCAAATGCTTTAGCAAGCACAGCGTAATGCTTTTGATTGATGGCATCGACCAGCTTAGGTAACTGCTCAGCAAGCTCCTGTTCAAAAGTCGATTGGCCCTCAATCGGAAAGTCTCTCTCACGTTCACGCATAGTTGGCATACTATATCACCTTATGCGATTCTCTACAATTAATCGCACCGACGGGCATTGTTAATGCCAAAACTGCGCGTCATTATTATTAGCCAGCACAAAAATACAACACATAATTTCACCAAAACACCATATTTAGTACACACATACACCACTGTAGCGCTACAAACCTGTGGATAAGTCTCTTGACTTATGTTTTAAGCCTAGTACGATTGTCTTTGTGTCTTTTTTCACAGCAAATTATGTGTGAGGTGAAGCTAG
>SLOC01000053.1 GCA_007132685.1 Candidatus Saccharimonadota bacterium
ATGCTTTACGGCATTATTACCGGGCTCTTTATGTTTTGGGTACTCAAGAAAGTAGCCGACAACGTCTCTATTGAGCCGACCAAAAAGGCGTTTGTAAGTATATTCGAATCTATAATCGAATACGTTATTAAAATATTGGAGGGCGCCTTCGGCTCCCGTGAGAAAGGCGTAAAATTCGCGCCAATTTTCGCTTTTTTCTTCTTATTTATCATCTTTAGCAATATCGGTGGGTTGTTGCCATTTGTAAGTCCTGCGTTTACGCTTGGCGAGTCTAATTTGTTTCGGCCACTAACCGCTGACCTCAATGGCACCATCGCGATGAGTGTTATCGCTATCATCGTCGTGCAGGTCCTCAGTATTAAGGAGCAAGGTGTCAAAGGGCACCTAAAGCACTATTTTAGTGACAAACCACTCAACCCGATCAATTTCTTTATCGGGGTTCTTGAGGTCTTTGGTGAATTTGTCCGTGTGCTCTCCCTTAGCTTGCGTCTATTTCTTAATACTGCTGTCGGCGAGATACTCATAGAAGTTTTTACAAGTATGATATTGGTATATGGCCGGACGCCAATCGCTGTTATCCCCATACTGCTTTTCGAGTTACTGGTGGCCTATATCCAGGCATATGTCTTTACTATTCTGACGGCGAATTACCTGGGTATTGCAATATCTCACGCCGACCATCATGATGAAGAAGCTCACGAAGAGGACGAAGAGGCTGCGCCGGCATCTCGGCCTCGCGCAATGGGGACACCAGAAACCGCCCCGACAGCCGGCCCACATTCTATTGACCATCACTCCCCTGCTACACTTAAGAACCGGTTAGTAGGCAACGATGGATAGGGACAAACTAAAGGAAAAAAGGAGAGTAACATAATATGGTTCACTTACTAGCAGACGTAGAGAGCACAATCGCCCTCTCAAAAGGTATTATGCTCGGTGTAGCATTTGCCGCTGCCGCGCTTGGTCTTGCCTTGCTCGGTGCACAATACATGAAGGCCTTGGGTCGTAACCCAGAGGCTGGCAAAACTGCCAACGCAATCATCATTATTGCAGCGATGATTGAGGTAACCGCGCTACTAGCATTCTTGCTCGGCGCATTCTTGTTCTAGCAATATTAAGCAATGAAACCACTAGAAAGGTAACGACGAAACAGCTATGTATCATTACTTCGCAACAAATGATTTAGAAGGAATTGGCGCACTTGGGATCGACCCATGGGCGATATTAGCGCAAGGTCTTACCTTTCTGGTTTTGTTCTATATTGTTAAAAAGTTCGCGCTTGAAAAGATAGTCACGAAGCTGCAGGAGCGGCACAACAAAATTGACAGCGGCGTGCGTCTTGGTATCAAGATGGAGAAAGAGTTCGAGAAGCTGCAACGCACTATCGACCAAAAACTGCACGAAGCTCGACTAGACGCCGATAGAGTCTTAGATGACGCTAACCAAGAGTCCAGTCAAATTATCAAAGCCGCCGAAGAGAAAGCCAGTCATAAAGTCAATCAAATGCTAACGGATGCTGAGGCAAAGATTGAATCAGACATGGAACGAGCACAACAGCAGCTACGCAAAGAGCTGGTTGAACTCGTAGCCGATGCAACAGAAGTCGTATTAGAAGAAAAGCTTGATAGGGCGAAGGACATGAAGCTGATTGAGCGGGCAATTTCTGAGGTAGCCAAATGAGTAGACAAGCCGTATCACGCAAAGATATCGCCGAGGCAATTTTAGCCCGAGCCGAAGAAGTCGACACGGCTGAGTTGGCTCGCCAGGTAGCTGCGTATTTGTTGGCTGAGGGTCGAGCTAAAGAAATCGACTTATTAGCCCGTGATATAGAGCAATTGGCATATCAGCAGACTGGCACGCTGGAAGTTCGTGCTGAGAGTGCACACGAGCTAACTGACACGGTCGCTTCAGCGGTCAAGGCGCTGTTTACGGCTAAGCAAATCGTCCTACACCAAGACGTCAACCCATCATTAATCGGTGGCGTACGCGTGCAGGCACAGGATCAGGTACTTGACCTGAGTGTGCGTACACGTTTACGTCAACTAAGAAACAGCGCCTAATCGGCCACAGAATCACAGAAGGAGTATTTATGAGTAGCACCAAAGACACAGTATCAATCAAAGATCTCAGCCAAGACATTCGCGACGCGATTGCCGAACTGAAATCGCGGCCGGAGATAGAAGAAGTCGGCATCGTCACACGTATCGGCGACGGAATTGCCTGGATATATGGCCTACGTAACTGTGGGTACAGCGAAATGATTGATATCGAGACCGTAGACGGCGGCACGGTGACCGCTTTTGCCTTAAACCTCGGTGATGACGAGATTGGTGCAGTGCTACTAGGCGAAGAAATCGGCGTGCGAGCTGGTGCTACTGCTCGCTTGACCGGTAAGATTCTGGAAGTGCCAGTTGGTCCTGAGCTGGTTGGGCGTGTTGTTAATCCACTCGGGCAGCCGCTAGATGAAAAAGGCGCAATCAAGACCAAACAAACTAGTCCGGTAGAGCAGCCTGCTCCAAGCGTGCTTGACCGTAAGAGTGTGCACGAGCCACTGATGACAGGCCTGTTGTCGATAGATGCGATGGTACCGATTGGTCGTGGACAACGAGAGCTAATCATTGGCGACCGGCAAACCGGTAAGACTGCGGTTGCTGTCGACACTATGATTAATCAGCATGCGCAAGAAACCGGAGTTATAAATATTTACGTAGCCGTCGGTCAGAAGCTGAGTAAAATTGCCCGACTCGTTGAGCGGCTCAAGCGTGAAGGTGTGATGGAACAATCTATCATCGTGGCCACGTCTGCGGCCGACCCAGCAAGTTTGCAGTACCTAGCTCCGTACGCTGGTTGTGCCATGGGCGAATATTTCCGTGACAACGCACAACATGCACTTATCATTTATGACGATTTGTCCAAGCACGCGGCTGCGTATCGGCAGATGTCGCTACTGCTCCGCCGTCCTCCAGGACGCGAAGCGTATCCAGGTGATGTTTTCTACCTTCATTCGCGACTTCTCGAACGCGCTGCAAAGCTCAACGATGATCTCGGCGCCGGTAGTCTCACTGCCCTGCCGATTATCGAAACGCAAGCTGGTGATATCAGTGCATACATCCCGACGAACGTTATCTCGATTACCGACGGTCAGATATTTATGGAGACTAGCTTGTTCAACCAGGGTATTCGCCCGGCAGTATCGGTTGGATTGTCGGTCTCGCGTGTAGGTGGCTCAGCACAGACCAAAGCCGTCAAGAGCGTAGCTGGTAATCTGCGCCTCAGCCTAGCGCAGTTCCGCGAATTGGCAGCATTTGCTCAGTTCTCCAGTGATTTAGATGCTGACACTAAGCAGCGAATCGAGCGCGGTCAACGACTTACCGAGCTTCTGAAGCAACCACAATACAACCCGCTCAGTGTATGGGAGCAAACCGCCCTGTTGCTCGCGGCGAACGAAGGCGCATTTGATAGTGTCGCGATAGAAGATATTCCGAACGTTAAAGAAAACCTTCTAAGCGAGCTTGCGAAAAGACATGGAAAACTGATAACTACGCTAGACGAAGGCGACAAACCTGATGACAAGACAAAGAAGACTATCCTGGATGTTGCAGAGAAAATTGCCAAGTCTTATCAAGAAGACTCAGAAAGCAGCAAGGAGTAAGTAGCGGTTTATGGCGAGCACCCAGCAGCTTAAGCAGCGCATCACCAGTGTCAAAAACACTAAGCAGATCACCAAAGCTATGGAGATGGTGGCAGCTAGCAAGATGCGCCGTGCTCAGGAACACGCCTTAAAGAGCCGTGATTTTAAAGAGCTGGCTCGCAAAATCCTTACTCGCTTGAGCGAAGTAACCGATGTCTCGATTCACCCGCTCTACGTGCAGCGCCCTATCAAGCATCGGCTACACGTTTTCATTACGAGCGACCGTGGCCTCGCCGGAGCATTTAATAGCAATCTATTCAAGGCATTCATGAAGGAGCTCCATCAGGATCTCGATGACGGTGCTAAGAGCAGTGTCGTGGTGATTGGTCGCAAAGGTGCGCGCTTCATCAACAAGCTTGATGGTGTCGAGGTGGTTGGCGTGTACGAGAACTTCCCCGAGCTTCCTTCTGCGAAGGAGATTCATCCGATACTCCGCACTGTCGTGAGCCAATTCAACGATGAGACGATTGATGCGGCCGATATCACCTTCACGCACTTCAAATCAAGCATTTCGCAAGTCGTGATGACTGAGCGACTGCTACCTGCAGTGTTTCAGGAGGCGGAGATTTCACCCGATCTTGGCCAGGCGATTGTCGAACCAAACACCAAGCAGGTTCTCGAGCAAGTCACTGAGCGATTAATCGAAGTGCAGCTCAACCAGGCCTTCAACGAAAGCCAAGCCAGTGAGCACTCTGCTCGCATGATGGCTATGAAAAACGCTACCGACAATGCCGGTGATTTGATAGATGACCTGACGCTTGAGTACAATACAGCTAGACAGGCAGCGATTACTCAAGAGCTTGCCGAAATAACGGGTGGCGCAGAAGCGATTAACTAAGAGGAGTATATAGATATGTCAGATTCACCAAGCACCTATGAAGCACTAGAGCCACGTGATACCAGCGTTATTTTAGGCGCTCAAGCCGAACATGGCCTCGCACTTATCGAAGCGCAACCGAATTCTCCGACGTCTGACGCCGAGCTTGTTGATCCTCGCAATAAGGTAGGTGGTTACTTTACGCGGATAGCAATTGAGCATGTTGATGAACTAATGCCAGATTTGATTGATCGCGCTTGTGACGACATTGAGTTGACCGATGATCAACGGTCGTCTCTTCGTACGTCAATCGTACTGATTAGCAGGCGTTTACTGTACAGAATCCATGAAGGAGATTTATCACTTGAGCCGACTAACGGAAGCGCACCAACATCACAAGAAGAAAGAAGTATAATAGAGGAGTAATATGGCTACAGCAACCAAGCAAAAGCAAACAACTGGAAAAATCACCCAAATCGTGGGTGTGGTAATCGACGTATCCTTCCCCGAGGGCGAGCTACCCGCAATCTACAACGCGCTTACCGTCAAGGCAGATGATCGTGACGTTACACTAGAGGTCGCACAGCACTTGAGTGAAACGAGCGTTCGCGCCATCGCCTTGGCTGGTACTGACGGGCTGAAACGTGGCGTCACCGTCGAGGACATGGGCGCTCCAATCAGCGTGCCAGTCGGCGACG
>SLOC01000015.1 GCA_007132685.1 Candidatus Saccharimonadota bacterium
ATGTGGCCTATACAATAGCGCGCACCAGAGCAATCCAATCGTTATTGCGTGTCATACTGCTGGGTTTGGTGTATTTTCAGACATTTGTTCTGCTCACTGCAACAACCGAACAACCAAAGTATGCAATTCGACTTTGCAATCACCACTGTTATTATTAGCTATATACCGCTTAGGATATATTTTTTATTCGCTCGGCGAACCATTTGGCACTAGGACGAATATGTCGCTTCATTCCATTCTCGCGGTCTACTTCGACTAGGCCAAATTTCGGCCACCAGCCATACTTCCACTCAAAGTTATCAAGCAGGCTCCAGTGTAGGTACCCGTGGACTTCTACTCCCTGGCTCAAGGCTCGCTCCATCGCTACGATTGTTTCCTCTATCCACCACTGCCGGTATTGGTCAACGCTGTCCGCGACCCCGTTCTCAGTTATGATAATCGGCTTTTTGTAGTGCGACCATACCCGAAGCAGCAATGGATACAGTCCCTCCGGCTCCATATACCAACCCAGATCATTGAGCGGGACGCTCGGATTGTCACGCTTAATCATACCCCGGTAATAATCCGTAAAATAATAATTAAACCCAACAAAGTCTTGATGCCGCTTGACTCGGTTTAAAAACCACCAGTTCCAGAAATAGCGCATCCACTTCGTCGAGAACCTGTCTAATAAACTGTGCGGATGTTTTGCCTGGATATTCGCTAGCTGAGCCGCAACTCCAATCTGCAGCCCTGGCTTTACGGTCTTCAAAACCTTGTAGGCTCGCCGATGCGCTCGTGTCAGGTTCCAATACACTTTCAAAAATTGCCATTTACCGGTTTTCTCTGGTGGCCATTCCCCCGTTAGATAACTGAAGGTAGCGTAGACGTTCGGCTCGTTTATGGTGATTATGTACGTCACGTCATCCAGGAGTTCTTCGGCCACCTTCTGTACAAAACGTTCAAAATACACGAGGTTTTCTTGCTTTTCAAAGCCACCCTTTTCGTCGAACCACACGGGGTGTGTCCAATGCCAGAGATTCATAAACGGCTCTATGCCACGTTTGCGTAGCTGTTTTATGTATCGGCGGTAATGATCAAACGCAGCACTATCCCACTTGCCCTCCTCAGGCTCAAGTCGCGCCCACTCTATGCCGAACCGAAACGAGTTCAGGTTCAACTGCTTGACGATATCAAAGTCTTCTTCGTAGCGCTTGTAGTGCTCAACGCCGCGTCCGGAAATGTAGTTTTCTGGCTGCTCAGCTTTTTCTCTGACCTCACGCCAATTCGCTAACCAGCCAATTCTCTGATGCGCAGTTTGCGCCAGCTCTTTGGCATTCGCCAGCTCCCAGGCTGTCCATTGGTTCTTGTTACCGCCTTCAACTTGGTGGCTTGCCGTGCTTGCGCCCCAGAAAAACTGCTCGGGAAATATGTCTAGATTTTTATCTTCTTTCATAGATGTGTCTGTTTATTACTTTGCTTTTTGTCTTTTACCTTGTTGGTTGCCGCGTTTAGTGGGTGATTTTTTGCCGCGCGATTTCTTTTTGTGGTCCCGATACGCGAGCTTGTCCCGTAAACCATCCAGTGACACGAGGTACTTATCAAACGCATTAAACAAGCTTGAATAGTGCTGGTTCGGCGTAAGTATGTTCTGTAGTTTACCGTACTGTTCGAGATGCTCAATCAGTGTATAAAAATCACCGTCACCAGATACGATTATCGCCTTGTTGTAGTTTGGCCATTCTTTCATTGCAAACAGCACCAAGTCAGCATCAATATTGCCTTTTATATGCTTTTCTTCTTCGTCAGACTTCTTGCTGCCTTTCGATTTACTGTCATGATTAGCCGGATCCATTTCAGGGTGCGGTCGTGTCATATCATATGTCGGCTTGAGCACCACTTTGAACCCTGCCTCGTGTAGTTGCATATATAAGTCCTCGTGCTCTGGCATGTAGCCGATGAACATAAAGGCTTCTCTCACGCCGTATGTTTCTTTGAGGAATGTCCGGAACTTCTTCCAGTCCATCTTCCAGCCCAATCGCTGGATGCCAAGGTTGAGATTTTGGCTGTCAATAAAGGCGTAGGTGTTTTTGCTGCGCTCTGGTTTTTGCCGTCGTGGCAGAGAAATTTTTGGCATGCCTCCACTATAGCATCCCAAGACCGTCTCTGATGTCAATTTTCCTCACGACGGAGATAATTTTGTACCAATACATTTCCTAAGAACCCGAGCACTACTTCGTCTGTCTCGTTACCGTACCGCAGCACTCCATATTCATATAACTCATCCATCAACACCTTAGCAGCGTTTTCACCGCGCCTCTCTGCGGAATTCTGGGCATAAGCTTGTGTCGACTCGCTGAGCGACCGTAACACCTCCCTGTCTGATAGCAGCCGCTCCGATTGATCATACCTATAGACAAACAGTGCCGCATCCGTATATGCCTGCTGCTGTTCGTCTGTCCAAAATTCTGGCACGTCATCTTTATCACCGCTCATATAGTAAGTTACTACATGTGTCTATGACATTTAGCAAGTAATATGCAGCAAGATGTGACGAAGTTGGCATTGACTTTTTCACTACATAAGCGTATTACGTATAGACATATAGTTACAAAACTATGAAACAAACTATCAACACAGACCAAAATAAAATGGTTTGCCTCACTAGAAACAAACAAACAGGAGGCTCTGTCGGACACGGCAGAGTTTTTTAATTTATGCGCGGATACCGAAACCCCACTACAACACTGATAGATCTTTCGCCAGAGCGACCAGAAGTTGTCTTTGGTGAGATTGAAACAATGCATGATGCTCCACCCGATTGCCACGGTGAAGTCGATCTATACTCCGCTGTAAAGCATAGACGCCCCGGTAAAGGAGCCACCTCGGTAAACGAACGAACGGCACAAGTCCCTGTCGAGCTATTGCCTGAAACCAGGCCACTAGAAGAATACAAGTTCCCGCTCACACATGAAATCATAGAAGAAAATTACCTTGATTTAATTTCCGCTCAAACCGACCGCAAGCTGTTTGATGTCGTACCTGATTCCGTTGAATACGAAACCGTTCGCAGACAAGCCAAAAAAGAAATTACGCAAAAAATGCTCTGGAAAATGGGTATGGCAAGTGAGGCTATACTGTTGTTAGACATCGACAACGAGGAAACTCGGGAACTACTTACAGAAGAGTTTCGAAAAATCCCGCCTGATGTAGATCGTGACAACAATCCAAACAGCTTTAAGCGCCGAAAAGACCTTATCGAAGCACATATCCTAGAGACAAGTACCGATCCAGACATAGAAACCAGACTCGCAGACATACGAGAGGTCTGGCTCGGGGATCTCGCGCTACGTGCAGAGATTATGCACGACCGAGAAGAGCCGCCACAACAAGATAGATTGCGAGAAGAGCGTGAAGAATATTTAGACGACTTACTCAGCGGCAGCGCTTCATCGAACGAAATCACCGACAAAATCGGTAATACCCTCTTGCATGCAACTCCGGAAGCTAAACGATATTTCTATAAACGAGTATGCTCGATAGTTGCAACCACCCCCCAGGCCGACAAAGCCCGCAGACACTTGATTGCTTATATCGAAGAGTACCACCTGCCCAACAGCTAGAGTTAGTTTAATCTACCGCGTCTTCGCCAAAGTGCTTCTTGAGCCGAGCGCGGATTGAGCCGGGGTGTCGACCAAATTCTTTCGTCAATTTGTTAATCGACAGCGACGGATTGTCGCTAAATAGCTTTACGAGCTTCTCATCATCAGCTGCCTGCCAGGGGCGAAACGCATTCGGGTACTTCTCGCGCATTTTGGCGACCTTTTTCTGCCACGGCCCTGCGCCTTTTGGGTTGCTTTGCCTGGATTTTCGACGCTTGCTCCCCTGCTCTCGCAGATGCTCGAGCCGCTTTTTGTCCTCTGCGGATTTTTCGCGTAGACGTTCGTCAATCGCCAGAGCGTCAGGGCTAACTTTGAGCGCCATTTTATTGATGCCAGCAAGGCTCAGGGATTCTAGGTTCCGTACCCGCGACAACGCTACGTACCCCATGCCCTCTACAAATGCTCGTCGCAAATCCACCCGCGCTCCATCGAGGGTCATACCTTGACTCTTATGCACGGTAATCGCCCACGCCAAGCGTAGCGGAATCTGCGTCAGGCCCGCACGCTTGCGGTTACCGTCACGTAACTCCCACTCTTCCGGTTCTACCATCACCTTCCGGCCATTTTTTAGCGCTACTATCGGGTAGCCCGATTCCTTATCAAAATCAATTACTGTCCCAAGCGAGCCGTTGACATAGCGCTTTTCTGGATTGTTTTTTAGGCACATTACCAGCGCGCCCTTCTTCAGCACGAGCTCTTCCGCTGCGAGGCACGACCGCTTAAGTGTCTCAACATACTGTTTGCCTCCGGTCGTTTCCATCATAAAGACATGCGCTACACCATCAATCTCCGCCAGTTTTTGCCGGTTTATCTCATCGACATCGACATTGCGTACATGCAGCTCTGTGGTCGTATCCGGTAACTCACCCGACTGCCGCTTCAGTAAACGCTCGGCATGATGACGCCGAATCGCATTAGTTCGCATAGCTTCAAGTATCTCGAGATAATCGGCATCATCCTGTCGGAATTGTTCGCTTAAATAACAGATGACTGGATCAAGCTCCTCCCAAACTTGAGCAGTCACAACAAACGAACTCGGCAGCTCTTCTTGCCGACTCACCGGCGGCAACTGGAAGAAATCACCACAAAGCACTACTTGTATCCCGCCAAACGGCTCATCAGATTCCCGCACCGTTTGGGCAATCTGGTTTATCATATCCAAGCGATAATCATGCAACATCGATATTTCATCGATTATCAATACATCGGTCTTTTTGATAGTTTCACGGCGCGTCTTCGACAGATGTTTATAAAAATCATCGGGAATGTAGTTGAGTATGCCGATACCACTCCAAGAATGAATCGTATTCCCACCGAGGTGCGACGCTGCTAGCCCGGTGGTCGCTGTTACTGATACTGCTTTTCCCGACTTTTTTGCCTCACTGATAAATGTCCGTAGCGCATGTGTCTTGCCTGAGCCAGCCGGCCCGGTCAACAATACATGCTGCCCGTCATGTAACACCTCAATTGCCAATTCCTGATCCATAGACACTCATTGTAC
>SLOC01000029.1 GCA_007132685.1 Candidatus Saccharimonadota bacterium
AGGAGTGGCAGTCGTGGGCGTATTTGTGATTATATTTTTCGGTCAGGTATACATATCCCAGGCTATCGATCGACTGGAAGAAGACATTGCGCAAAGCGAACAGAACCTGCAGGACCAAAACATCGAAGAGGTCGAGGCTCGCGTCCAAGAGATTAGTAACAGCCTCAATTTAGTCGTAGATGTTTTGTCGGAGCAAATCCTGTTCTCTAGCCTGATTCGTGACGTTGGCTCAGTTATCCCTGAAGGTGCGGTACTCAGAAACCTGACTATCAATGAGCTTGATGGCGGCATAAACCTATCGGCTGACACTACAGATTACGAAACAGCGACACAAGTACAGGTAAACCTTGAGGATCCTTCTAACGAAATCTTTACCCAAGCGGATATCTTAAATATCCGGTGTCAATCCGACCCTCCAGAAGATGAACCATACCCGTGCCAGATTGAGCTACGAGCACTATTTGGCCCAAATAGCCAGTTCTTGTTGATACCAAGTGAAAGCAGCACGATGATAGAAGCGGCTGAACCTGAGGAGGAGCTTTAATGAGCAGCAAACGATTATTCTATGGGTTGCTTGGACTATGCGGCGTTTTAGTGATTGGGTTGGCCGGCTCGGTATACCTTGGCCTCACTATGCTTGACGAGCAAGCAGACAAACTCAAACAAGCCGAGATTGAGCGAGAGGCTATTGATACGCAAGAGCTAACGCTACTTCGAGCGCTCAACGAGATAGAAGAGTTTTCTGAGCTAGAAGGTGTCGCAAAAAGCATCATTCCACAAGAAAAAGACCAAGCACGCACCGTCAGGGAAATCATCTCAATTGCCCAGCGATCCGGTGCGAATATTTCATCTATTTCCTTCCCGTCATCTGACCTCGGTGATGATGACAATATTCTTTCGCAAGCACGACCCGTGACAGGATTGCCTGGTTTATACGAGCTTGAGATAACCATCCAAGACATCGACGGCACCAGATTCAACCAGTTTATCGCCTTTTTGGAAGGGCTCGAGCAAAACCGACGCACCTCTCAAGTAAAATCTGTTACGATTACTCCAGACTCACAGATACGTGATCTGATTGATTTTTCAATTAACTTATCGGTGTTTATCCAGCCATGAATTTAGAAGTAAAAGACATACCGAAACTACTACTTCCCTCCCTGAAGAAAATCGGGAGATTTTTCCCATTTATGTTCGCATTGATTATCTTGGGGTTATACGGGTTTTTGATATTGCACGTCAATCAACTAATGCAAGTTGAGGTAGATGACGAAGATGTCGAAGAAATCATTCGTGAAACCGCAGGACTAGAGATTGACCGACAAGCAATCGAGGCGATTGAGCGGCTTGAGGATGAAAACATAGAGGTTGAGGCTATCTTCCAAGAAGCACGGGACAACCCGTTTGCTGAAGCTGAAGCTGAGTCTGATGAATAACTTGTTGTTACAGTAGCGTGTTTTGATCAGTTTCATTCGCGCTAGTTGGTGGCTGTTTATTTAAATGCTTGTATGCACGGGTAGTTACTTTGCGCCCGCGCGGCGTGCGTTCCAGGTAGCCAATTTGTAGCAAATACGGCTCTAGAAAATCCTCAATAGTCGAGCGCTCATCACCGGTTAGTGCCGCTAGCGTTTCCACCCCGACAGGGCCACCGCTATGATTATCTATAATCGCGGCTAGAAGCTGTCTGTCTGCAGGATCTAAACCAATTTCATCTATCTCTAAAAGCTTGAGAGCGCTTTGGGCAATCGATTGGTCAATAATACCGTCGCCATTTACGTCAGCATAATCCCGAACTCGCTTGAGTAAGCGGTTCGCAATCCTCGGGGTAAGCCGAGACCGAGTCGCAATGGTTTTATCTGCGTTGTCTTTAATATTGACATCCAAAATGTCGGCGGAGCGTCGGATAATGCTTTGGATGTCATCATGGGTATAAAATTCTAGTCGATGCAAAATACCGAATCGATCCCTTAGTGGCGCCGCCAAAGCCCCGGTGCGAGTCGTTGCACCAATAATCGTAAACTGCGGTAAATCAAGGCGCAGGCTTTTGGCATTCGGCCCTTTTCCAAGTACTATATCGAGCTTGAAGTCCTCCATCGCGCTATAGAGAACTTCTTCTACGCTGCGAGCAAGCCGATGGATTTCATCGATAAATAGTATGTCTCCATCTTGTAGGTTTGTCAGTAAACTGGCCAAATCAGCCGCTCGGCTAATTGCCGGTCCAGACGTAATCCGTATCTGCGCTCCCATTTCGTTGGCAATAACACTAGCCATTGTAGTTTTACCTAAGCCCGGTGGCCCATAAAGGAGCACGTGATCGACTGGTTCCTCACGTTTTTTGGCTGCAGTGATGGCAAGTTGTAGGTTCTTCTTCAGTCTATCTTGACCGATATACTCAGCAAACGTTTTCGGCCGCAGGCTAAGCTCAAACTCTTGCTCTTGTTGACCGTCTGTATCACTCCCTGGTTGCATCATCCTGTCTATCGCCATAGCTTACCTCTTCTTCAGCGCCTGTTTTATTCGTTCCTCGCTGGATAGCGAGGTATCGATATCTGCTAACGTCTCAAGTGCGTCCGCTTCACTAAATCCAAGCGCAACAAGACCCAGTAGCGCATCATCGTCTTTCTTTAGTCCACCTCGTGACACCACCCCTTCAGCCTGTTCGCTTGCCACTATGCCCACTTTGTCGCGCAGCTCAACCACGATCTGTTCGGCTGCCCGCTTGCCGACACCTTTAGCTGATTGTAGTTTTTTGACGTCACCGTCGGCTATAGCTTGCCGAACACCTGGTACCTGATCGATATCCAGCACGGTCATAGCACCCTTTGGGCCAATATTCTTCACGGTCAGAAGTTGCGTGAACAGCTTTTTTGTCTCGCGGGACAAGAAGCCGTAGAGCTCGTGTGCGTCTTCTTTTATGTGTTCATAGACATACACATGCACTTCCTGGTTTTTTTGCAGTAAACCCGTGTCCGTGCCGGTCATACGCAACCCGTAACCGACTCCATTGCACTCAAGTACAACTTCGTCGACACCTACTGTCGCAATAATCCCTCGTAGCGTCGCTATCATGTAGCTATTTTATCACCGTTACGTATCATTTGCTTAGCGCCATGGATGGTTCATAGCACAGAGCAGCTGCTAGGGCGTCGGCGCAATCGTCGGGCTTAGGCAATTCAGAAAGCTGTAGCATGGTCTGTACCATCTGTTGAACCTGGTTTTTTGTCGCTTTACCGTATCCAGTAAGTGACTGCTTAATCTCCAGTGGCGTCAACTCGATAATGGGAAGTTTTGCTTGCTTACCGGCCAACATAAGCACCCCACGAGCATGACTAACGCTGATTGCGGTAGTTACGTTGCGTGCAAAAAACAACTTCTCTATCACCATCACTTCTGGCTTCGTTTCTTTAATGATGCTGCTGATTTCTTCGTGGATTTCAATAAGCCGATCATCAAGTGGCTGGTGTGGCCTGGTGCGAATGACACCAGCATCAACCAAAGTTTTCTTCTGACCATTCGCATCAATGACGCCAAACCCAACGATGCCAGTCCCTGGATCGATACCGAGAATTCTCATTTATAAACCCCTACGGCGTAATGCCTTCGGCAAACTCAAAGTTAGTATACGTCTCCGTTACGTCATCTAGCTCATCGAGAGCGTCCATCAGTCTTCCAATTTTTCCAGCAGTTGCCTGATCATCTATCGTGATTGTATTTTGTGGGAGATACGTTAGTTGCGCCTCGGTAATTTCTGCTCCGAGCTCTTTGAGCTTATCCCTCACTTTGGCGAATTCTTTTTGGTTTGTATAAATAACTGATTGGTCGTCCTCTTCGTTCACATCTTCAGCGCCAGCTTCAATAGCCTGCATCATCACCTCTTCACCAGTTCCCTTCACGCGGATTTCGCCTTTTTGGTCAAATTGAAATGCTACCGCACCCTTCTCAGCAATGTTACCACCGTGTTTGGAAAATGCCGTACGCACCTCCGGAAATGTTCGGTTAACGTTATCGGTGGCTGCCTCGACCAATATCGCTGCGCCGCCGGGTCCGTATCCTTCATAGAGCACTTCCTGGATTTGCTCACCACCTAATTTTCCAGCACCTCTATCGATCGAACGCTGGATATTGGCAGCAGGCATATTGTCAGCTTTGGCACGATCAATCGCGAGCCGAAGCGAAAAATTCATATCCGGATCTTCGCCAGCCTTCGCTGCAACTGCTATAGCGTTGCCGTGCTTGGTAAATATTGCACCACGCTTGGCGTCTTCTACCGCCTTACCGCGCTTAATCTTTGACCATTTACTATGACCAGCCATATAGACCTAGGATTTCCTTTCGCTTTACACTGGCAGTATAGCATGAGACAGTTGAATTTACAGGGGTACGAAAATACTTGACGCGTCAAGTATTTTTTTACAACACTAGCCATACCCCTTCTCGGATTTAACTCCATGTCATTACGATAAAAATCCTTCGTGGTCTGCCTCAGGAAAATTGCTTTAGGCCGTAGATTATAACTATTCTTCAAATCGCAGCGTATTTACGATCTTCTCAACTGTAGCTTTTTGATTTGTTCCAGCGGGTTCGACCATCATCTCGACATTATTATCAGTTTCTAGAACTTTGTATACTAAGCTCGTAACACCTGCGTCTAGCACCCAAATATAACTGAACGCGACATATTGTGATTTTACTTCTGTTAGGTCTTCGTATTGAATATTTGAATTTGCTGCATGGGTTTTCCATTCTTCAATAGAGGAACGGATATTTCTTCCGTCTTCTTTGCGTACTAATGTTATTGCAATGGTGGTGGTCTCATCATCAGAAGTAAGTTCGCCAATATAGTGTAATCCTGTCGATAATTGCTCTTCTGATTTATCCTCGAAAGCCCAGCTTTCAGGATAAGCAAAACCAATGCCTAATTCTTCATTCTCATATATGATCCAGCCCTCGGGTGCCTCTGTTTTGAGTTGCTTGGCAGCCATACTGTCATTTACGCTTTTGAAGGACTCAGGATTTTCAGAAATTCGTTTTGGCTTGGTGTCCGAACTCCACACTAACCAACCAACTAGACCTAATAGACTAATGATGGCTACAATGACG
>SLOC01000008.1 GCA_007132685.1 Candidatus Saccharimonadota bacterium
TTGTTTATCCTAGCGTATGGAGTATCAGCGCTTTTGCGGGTGCGATCCGAAGAAGATCGGGCATTAGAGCCACTTCTCTCTACGAAACTCGGACGGACGAAATGGTTAGCTACGAACGCGCTATTTGTTCTTGCTGGTATATTTACTATCGCAGCTGCTGCAGGACTGGCTACCGGTCTCACTGCTCAACTCCTACTGGATGGGTTCGATGATATTGTTTGGCAGGTGATTATCGGAGTTGTTCTACAGTTGCCGGCTATAGCCTTGCTGCTCGGGATAATTGTACTGGTATTTGGTTTGCTTCCGAGGGCTACGAACTTCATTGCTTGGACAGTGGTAAGTTTATCTATAGTGATTGGCCCACTGTTTTACTCATTGCTTAACCTGCCTGAAGGGTTTGGTAATATATCGCCACTTGCACATACACCGGTCGTGCCACCAACCGATAATATCGAACTACAGCCAGTTATAGTCATGATATCGGTGGCGCTCGTGTTGATGATTAGCGGCGCATTGGCGTTTAGACAACGCGACATCACCACCAAGTAGGTATTCACTCGGTGGTGATATGATTTAAGAAAGGTAACCTATTCTTGAGCTCTTACAACTGTGTAGTTGATCGCAGTAGTACCAGCTGATTCATCGGCTAACACGCTTAGCTGCAGCTGAAGACCTGCCGTCTCGTTACTTGCGCTCAAATTGGTCATTTGGCCGGACTCAAAAATCGAGTCTTTGGTCCAGTCGCCTTGATCGACAATGTCTTCAAAGTAATTGCTTACTGTCGTGTAATCGTCTGAGGTCGTGTAGTTGGCCGACCAATACACTTCGTCGTTTTGACGGATTCGCGAAGAGCTCTCGAGCTCGGCTCCTGCGTAGAGTGGGACTTCGCTTGGAAAGTCTTCAGGAAGCTCCTGCGAGGCTCGGAATTCTGTATCGCCGTCATCACCCGTGAAGGTGACATCACCATTATCAACGTCAACCGATCCATTGGTTGCTTGCTCAAAGATTGTTGTCCCGATGCGGGTACCGATCCAACCGAGAGCGAACGTACCGATTATTCCAAGTAGTAACAGCACCCCTACGACGATTAGAATAACTTTTACCGCCTTGTTTTGACCTTGAGATACTGGTTCTTCCTTGATATCGTCTTCGGTCAGTGGTTTTTTGCTGGTCTCTGGTTGTTCTGCCATATAGTTGCTCCTGTTTACTTGATGATGTCAAAGCCACCGATGAGTGGTAGGCGCTTCTTCTTTAAGCCAAGCGCGTTTACGATGCCCATGATGAACAATACGAATACAAAAATGCTAGCGAATGGTATAAGAATCCAGCCCAGGATTGGTATTGCCCACAAGAAGTTAATCGCAATACCGGCTATTAGTAGCAACAAGCCTTGGTTTGCGTGGAATTTACCAAACGAGCTATTAGGGTGTGTCACGAGCGGTAAAAAGAATAATATGCCAAAGTAGGCAAGTGCCGCCATGACCTTTACTTGTTCAAGATCGTTTGCCTGGTTGTCTTGACCAGCGTCGCCGCTTGGCTGGCTAGGTGTGTTTTGATTGGTAGTGTTGTCTTCTTCCATATGAACCCTCCGTCTCACTTTAATTATTAGATACATTGTACCATCAGTAATCAATAAAGCGCACAGCATAAGTCCTTGTGTTAAAATATAACTACCGTTAAAATATAAAAACGCTAAAGCAGGAAATAACGCACTATGAATCAATTACAAAAAATCGCACCGGTCATACCTTGGGTCAGCTTAGCAGCCAGCTTTGTAGCAGCTGCCGTGGCTTCGTATATTTTGGTAGCACACTTCCAGCATACTATTCTGGCCGCCTGGACTAGCTCTTCAACTCCTTCTAGCCAAGCCTTAGTTGATGAGGCGACAGGAGAAGTTGCCGTGAGCTCACAGTCAGACCAGATGAACGATTTCATTTGCGGCTGTCCGTTTTGTTGCGGCATCGTTGAATAAGCTTACAAACAATAAAAGAGCCCTTACGCCTAGGCAGTAGAGCTCTTTTTTATTTGTTGCCGGGGGCAACAGTTAAACTACAATCGGCTCAGTAGTTTGTCGATTTTTTGCATGGCTGGCGATTTAGCCGGCACATACTCGTACGCAAGTTTCGGCATGCGTAAGCACTCCTTCTTTATTTTGTAATTTTTGTTTGTTTAACGCGTCAAACTAGTTACTATAATACAGCAAAATGCACAAAATGTCAATGGTTGATTATATCGGAAGCTCTTGAGGTATTAAGCGTTTTACTTGCTTGCGTATTTTTAACAGGTGTGGTTTACTTTTGAGCACAGGTGTCTTAACAGCTTAAATAGCTAGCGTTCATGTGCCATGTTTCTTGATTTATGAAAGAACAGGACAGTTAACAATTAGCGGCAACTGATAAGAAGGTCGTACCTGTTAGTCAAAAATGAAGGAATATGTGCAATGTACAAACTATTCGTAGGTGGCATACCATATAGCGCCACTGAAGATGAGTTGCAGCAAGCTTTTGCTCAGCACGGTACCGTTGCCAGCGTAAAGATCATTACTGATCGTGACACTGGCCGCAGTAAAGGTTTTGGTTTCGTCGAGTTTGAGAACGACGACGAAGGCAAGGCAGCTGAAAAAGCTATGAATGGCGCAGACTTTGGTGGACGTAGTATTACGGTCAACGAAGCCCGCCCAATGCAACCACGATAAGCAACTTTACGTTGCGAATCAATTAAAAAAGTCCTGCAGGAGTTTCTCCTGTAGGACTTTTTAGTTATCGGCTACGTGATAGTGTCTATCACCGACTTGGTTGTCGCAAGTACAGCCAGGTAAGTAGAATGATGCCGACAGAAGCGAGTAGCAGGACGATAACCGACAACCATGCAGTAGTCGAGCGTTCCTCATCGGTGTCAACGACACCCTCGATGATCGGCTCTGGATTCGTCTGTTGAGATAGCTGTCGAAAAGTAAAGTTTGCAGACGTTGCCGTGACACTTTGAAGGGTCACCTCGAGATTATCGTATCCGTTATTTTCAGTATCATAACGACCACTCTGTCCGACATAGAGTCTATCGGTTATAGGCTCTGAAGCGATAACGAACACGGCGTAGTCAGCACCGATTTCCGTTATAGTAAAACTGTGCACGGAAGGAAGTTCTTGTGCGCCATTGATTACCTCGAAACATAAGACATCGCCAAGCGTTAACTCAATCTGCAACCGAGCAAGGTTCGTGTATCCGGCTAAATTCTCAGGGCAATGGTCTGTTTGTAGGGGTTGCCGCTCATTTGGATCGTCGCGAGGCACGAAGAAAAACCTCGGTATGGTATCGGGTCTACCTTGCCCTGGCGGGCTATCTGGTCGTCTCGACTCATCAGGTGGAGCTACAGGCGGTTGACCAGGTGGGCTACTAGGCGGCCCATCTGGTGGAGGTACGTAGACACCACATTCCTCGGGTGTAGAGTAATGGATTGTGTTATTGCCGTCATTGATGATTTCGAATATGCAATCCAGCGGAAGAATCTTTAGCTCAAGCTCGGTGTTTGAGGCTTGCGAGGAAGATGGCAGAAGCACAGTGAAAAGCACGAGTGTTGTTACCGATACTGCTATGTAACGTAGCGCCTTCATCAGTTCGCCGTTAGCGTCAAAGAGACATTAAGAGAATATGGTGTACCGCTGGCAGGAGTTTCGGGAGGAATAGCTTGTGTGAGCCCTACGTTTGTTAGGTCAAAGTAACAGTTGGTCTGTGATTCGGTTGCGGTGAGTAGCGTAATGGAGTCGGTGACACCTTGCGAGAAGGCAGCGTTGGAGCCGCTTGATATGCCAGCGCTGCTACAACCGGTTTGTGGTGCGATACTTGCAGTGGACGGATTTAGAGACAGTTGCCCGCTATCACAACCCGATGGATTGCCAGCGGAATCGTTGAAGCTATAGCTTGCTTCGCCGTTACTCCAAGCTGCGCCTGAGCCATCGGTGGCAGCCATAGTGAGTGTCCAATTGTCATTCTGTGTCGTGTTGTTTATACGGATCCGCTCATTGCTTGTACCGAGTGTGCCATTGGTGGTCTGGCATTCCAGGCTGGCGTCGACAGAACTTAAGCCAACCGAAGGGCTGCTCACTGGTTCACCTGAAGAATCGACGATATCAACCGAAAGAATCGGCACATGTATACGGAAGGCAGCGATTTGCCCACGCCAATCATCATTGTCACTTGTGGCAGTCGTGGAGTAAGTGTCAGTCGTCGATGTTGTCCGCCAGGCACCCCCGAATGTCATTCGATCTGCTGGCCTCCCAGCACCTATGGTAAAATCATGTTCTTCTGTGAACGAGTTGCTCCAGCCCGAAATGCTCGACTCCGTATTTAGCGTCAGTCCGGCTATCAGGAGCGTATCCGCAGTATTTGTATTGAGTTCACCAGAGGAAGGTGTGTCACTGGAGCCGCTGGCAGACCCTGTCGAATCTAAAGGTTCTGACGTTACCATGCCCGAATATTCATAGATGTGTATGCCGAGGTATGTTTGGCTATTACTCGCACACGTTAGGTTGGTCTCTCCACCATCAGCTACTTTATAAAAGATACCCTGAGACGGTACACCTGTTTGGTTAATGGCGGTCGTAAAGCCGCTCGGACCACTGATGGTAATAGAGTCTTTAGAGCCGCAGACTGCTATGAGCAGGTTTCCCTCAGTGGCAGCGCTACCGAATGTCGCAGTGATGTTTGTTACGTCACGGTCAGCACTGTTTGTTGTCTGAACGAGCGATACGTCGGCTCTGCTGTTTCCTGTCATGACCAGCAACAGCACAAAACTCAATAATAAACCTATAGTTGTCGCGACAAAGCGGAGGGTGTAGGTGTGGCTACGTGGATTTTTTGTGCTTATCATGACTGGAGGTCGCTCTCGAGCTAGGTACTTTTAGCTTCTGGCCGGGTTCAATATGATAAGGCGCCTTTAAGCCGTTGAGCTTAGCAAGGTCTTTCCACGAAGTCCTGCTTTTTTTGGCGATGGAGTTCAAGGTGTCACCTGGCTTTACGTGGTGCAGCTTGGAGCGAGCGTGTAGTCGCTTGAGCTTTCGTCGATTGAGTATAAA
>SLOC01000007.1 GCA_007132685.1 Candidatus Saccharimonadota bacterium
CTCAAGTTTCTCTTTTAATTTATTAGGGAGTAGGTCGAGATTTTCATATACACCATCCAGGCTTTCGTAATCTTGCAAAAGCTTCGTCGCGGTTTTTTGCCCAACACCAGCAACACCAGGAATATTATCCGATGAGTCACCCATTAGCGCCTTTAAGTCGAGAAATTGGCTCGGTTTCAGTTGATACTTTTCTTCAAAGTCATCTGGAGTAAACAGGTCTATGTTGCTCAGACCCTTTTTGAGTGCATAAACGTGTACGTCCTTATCAAGAAGTTGTAGGGCATCAAGATCGCTGGTAATCAGCATAGTTTCTAGGTTTTGTTCAGTTGCCTGCATGGCGAGTGCACCCATGATGTCATCAGCTTCGTAGTCATCGAGTTCATAGAGTGGCCAACCGAATGCATCTAACAGTTCCTGTAGAGCTGGTATTTGTTCATAGAAGTCCGGTGGAGCCGGTTTACGCCCCGCTTTGTACTCAGAATAGATAGCAAGCCTCTTGCGAATGTTTGTTTTGGGTTTATCCCAAGCAACACAGACGTAATCAGGGCGTAGCTTCTTGATAACTTCAAGCGCCATCACTGCGAAGCCATAGACTCCACCTGTCGGAGTGCCATCTTTGGTTGCCAAATCAGACATAGCGTAATACCCACGGTAAAACACTGATTTACCGTCAATAATCGCCAGTTTCTTCTGTTTACTCTCTCGCTTTGCCATGGGTACTACTAGTGTAGCACCGCGAGAGCTATTTGCTGAGCATGAGCAATTAGCTCATCCTAGTTGGCAGATACTGTGCAAGCCCTCTGAGAAAAGCAACACCTTCGTCTGACCAATGATTGGCTGACGCATCGAGCGAGGTGAGCGCTTCTTCTAGCAGCTGATCGACCGTTGTACGGGCATGGTCTAGCGCTCCTGAGTCACGGATAATTTCTTGACAGCGCACCAGCTCTTTATCGCTGACACTGTTTTTACCAAGGATGCTTTGTAAATACTCTTTGTCTTTATGTGAACCGTGTGTGAGTACATACCAGGTCAGAAGAGTCTGCTTGCCCTCCTTGAGGTCACTTTTTTGATCCTTGCCAGTTTCTGACGCTTCGCCAAAAATACCGATAATATCATCGGTAATCTGATACGCCTTGCCGATGTTCGTAGCGTACATGGTGACTGCATCGGTGTCATGACAATCCGCTCCGGCCAACACCATGCCCATGTGTAACGGATTGAGTACGCTATAATGAGCGGTCTTCCAGGTCATCACATTATTAATCTCTGTTTCATTCACGTCTTGTAAGTAACCATTCACAATATCCTGGGTTTGACCATGTGCCGTAATTGATAAAGTGCGATTAAAGATGCTGCTCGCATTCAAGCGAAGCACCTCTGCTGCATCAATGTTAGCGAGTATCATTTGGGCTGCATGCATACCAGCAATCGCAGCATTTAAGGCTACTGACATGCCAAAGTGTTCGCTGTCACCATTAAGCCTTTGTTCTTTATGATATTTCTCTAGAATTTTATGGGCAGTCGGCCCACCTCTACGCTCATCAGATCGGTCTTGAATATCATCAATGATGAGGAAGTAGGCATGCGCCATTTCAACCACCCGAGCTACTTGTATAATCATGTCGTCGTTTTTTCCGCCAGACATCTCGTAACCGAGAATAACAAGGCTTCCCCGCAATCGCTTTCCGCCTCGCTCTAGAATTTGCAAAAAAGCATCAGTTTCAATAAGCGCATACTCGCCATACTGCTCTTTCGTATGCTTGCGCATCTTTTTGGCATACTGCGTGATATCGGCATCAATTTTTCGCTGATGTGCTTTAAGCTTGTCAATAAATAGTTCTTGGTCATCATTTTTTGCCATGCTTTCAGTATAGACACAATTTAGTTGATTTAATAAGTCATCGGGCTAGGTGTATTGTTTTTTGCGGGGTACAATGAAACTATGAAAAAAATGGTCCTTGGTTGTGTCGGAATGACCGGATCCGGCAAATCAACACTGGTCGAATATTTCGCATCAAAAGACTACCCCGTTGTTCATTTTGGAGACATTGTCATCAAAGAGGCTGAGCGTCGAAATAATGGCGTCTCGGACGAAGCAACCGAAAAAACCGTACGCGAAGAATTTCGTAGACAAGATGGAAATGAAGCAATTGCCAAAAGAAACATACCACTCATAGAAACGCACTTGAAGAAGTCAGCTGTGGTAATTGCTGACGGAATCTACAGTTGGGAAGAATATAAGCTACTAAAAAAGCACTATGATGACGCGTTAAAACTAATCGCCGTCGTTACCAATAAATCATTACGCTATGAACGCCTGTCAGATCGCCCAGTTCGACCTCGACCAAAAGAAATCTCAGAAAAACGCGACATTGCGGAAATTGAAAATATAGCAAAAGCGGGTCCGATTGCTTTTGCGGACTACTACATCATCAATAATTACGGTGAAAAAAGTCTGTTGCAACAGGCAGACGTTTTATTAAAAGATCTAGGACTTACTTAAGGTAATCGTGCATGCGGCGGCTGTCGCGGTGCTTGCGTAATTTTGCTAGAGCTTTAGCTTCAATTTGTCGTATGCGTTCGCGCGTCACCATAAACTCTTGACCGACTTCTTCAAGCGTGTGGCTCTTGCCATCTTCCAGGCCAAATCGGAGCTTGAGGATTTTTTGTTCCCGCTCAGTCAGAGTACCGAGTAAATCTTTTACGTGCGTCTTGAGCAACGATCCAGTTGCGGATTCTTCAGGGGTGATAGTGTCCTCATCGACGATAAAATCACCGAGCACTGAGTCTTCCTCATCATCCCGAACTGACGCATCAAGACTCGAAATGTCTTGTTTGATTTTCATGATGTGTTCAACTTTTTCTACTTCGAGATCCATCTCTTTGGCAATCTCTTCGTTGGTTGGTTCTCGGTTAAAATCTTGTGTGAGGCGACGTTGCGTACGCAGTAATTTGTTGATTGTCTCGACCATGTGTACCGGTATTCGGATGGTGCGTGCCTGGTCAGCAATCGCCCGAGTTATAGCCTGGCGAATCCACCAGGTTGCGTAGGTACTGAACTTGAATCCCTTGTCCGGGTCAAATTTCTCTACAGCTCGAAGCAAACCGGTATTCCCTTCTTGAATAAGATCGAGCAGGTCAAGACCACGCCCGACGTATCGTTTAGCAATCGAAACCACAAGTCGCATATTCGCTTCGGCCATCTTGTCTTTGGCGCCCGGTTCACCAGCTACAACTTTATTAGCGAGTTCTAGCTCTTCTTCTGCGCTAAGTAACGGGATTTTTCCAATTTCTCTGAGATACAATCGGACAGAGTCATCGGAAATATCATCAAGATAAGAGGTGTCCTGCTTGATAACTTCTTCGTCATCAGCCACCCATTCATCGCTTTTTTCTTCAATCTCAGGCGGTATGACTATCTCAACACCCGCATCATCTAGTTCGGTGTACAGCGCATCGAGTACATCCTCGTTTTTTGGCGTGTCAGGGATAACCTTGAAAATATCTTTTTGCTCAATCTTGCCGGCTTTGGTTGCCTGCTCGACCAATTGAACAACTGCTTTAGGATCCAGCTCTTTTTGGGTGGCTGGTTTTTTGGCTTGTTTCTTTGAATTTGCTGCAGCCTTAGTCGCCGGCTTCTTCGATGAGTCCGTTTGCTTGGTCGCGCGCTTGGTCTGCTTGTCTTTTGCCATTGTGATGATAAATCTCCTCGTTTAGCTTATCGTTTTAGGAGTGCATTGAGTTTGTCTACTTGTGCAAGTAAGGTGCTCTCTGTTGCTTCGTCGGTTACGTGACTTAGTTGCTCGGTGAGTGATTGTTTTTTGTGAGCGACATATCGCTCAATTAACCGAGTCTTTAGTCGTGCAACTTCATCGCGAAGCTCTATCAGGTCGAGCTCTTTATACAGTTGTTCAAATTGCAATTGTAAAATTTTAACATATTCGGATATCTCTTTCAAAGCGTTGTCCATAAATATATCCTTGTTACCGTCGACATATTGCTCAAGCAAATCAAACAATTGCTGCGGGTACTGCTTTTCGATTACTTCTTTCGGGATATGAATAACACTCTTCCTCAGTGCCGGTTGATAAAGGCCAATAGCTAGCAGGTGATCTCGTAGCTTAGTGCGCTCTTGTAACTGGGCTTCGCTTTTGGATGGAGACGAGGCGCTGACCGCTTTGGTTCGTTTTTTGGGGCGAGTCGGTGTGTCGCTACTACGAGACAATTTCGACCGTAAAGCGTCCTCTGACACCTCTATACGACGCGCTACTACACCTACATAGTGATCCTGCTCAACAGGGTCTTTTATATCAGCCAGTCGCTTCAGGATAATATCAGTAAATTCTCGTTTGCCTTTAGCGGTAGAAATGTCTAGCTGTTTTATGTAGCGATCAATTAGCCAATCGACTCCATACACTGGACTATCTAGCACTTTTTGCCATGTTGTTTTGTCTTCACGTATGACATCATCAGGGTCTTTCCCTTCGGGTAGTGGCAAAACCGATAACGATACACCCATTCGACTCGCTACCGCTAGTGAACGTTCAACCGCTGACTGCCCGGCACTATCTTGATCAAAGCAAATCCGAATATCTTCAGTAAAATGTCGCACGGCTTTTATGTGGCCTTCCGTTAGTGCAGTGCCAGCGGTCGCAACCACATGTTTGGTGCCTGCTTGATGTGCTGATACAACGTCTAGGTTACCCTCTACCAACACGCAGACTTTCTCTTTCCTGATTGCCTCTTTGGCTAGATGAAACGCAAATACGTGACGTCCCTTATCATAAAGTATTGTTTGCGGCGTATTTATGTACTTTGGCGCGGTATCGCTGTCTTTCAATAATCGAGCCTTAAACCCAACTACCCGACCATGTGCGTCCATAAGCGGCACCATAATTCTGCCACGGAACATATCGCTCTGTTTGTTGTAGCGAACAACGTTTAGACCGGCTTTTTGCAGCTCTTCATCCTTAAAGCCCTTGTCAGACAAATGTTTGTATAGTGCCTGTCCATCTTCTGGTGCATAACCTATTCGGAAGTCCAGCATCGTTTGCTTATCAA
>SLOC01000065.1 GCA_007132685.1 Candidatus Saccharimonadota bacterium
AAGTTCCTGGAAATACCAGTAGACAAAGCGCGTGTATGGCATATACCTGATAAAAACGGCATCTACCCGCGCATCAAAGAACAGGTTGATATACTTCTTAAAGAAGTGTTGTAAAAAATTACTTGACACGTCAAGCATTTTTGTTTGTTACACTTTTCGATATGAATAGTCAGATAAAAAGGTTTGTTAGTAAGGATTGTGTGGATGTAGCCCAGCAGCTGATTGGTTTGCGATTTTATGCAATTGAGGCTGATGGCGCGCGAACCGGTGGCACGATTGTAGAAACCGAGGCCTACAGCCAAGACGATAAGGCCAGCCATAGTTACAACGGCCAAACCAAGCGCAACGCCGTGATGTTCGGGCCAGCTGGTCATATGTACGTGTATTTTACCTATGGTATGCACTGGTGTGCGAACATTGCTACTGGCCCTGATGGCCATGGCGAAGCGGTATTGTTGCGATCTATCCTGCCAGAGTATAACCGTGCGCTCATAAAACAGCGGCGCAACTCCCGGCCTTATAACGAGCTTACCAACGGACCAGCCAAGCTCTGCCAGGCACTTGATATAACCGGCAAGGATAATGGCGTAGTGATTGACGGGAAACGGTTTGTGCTCGAGCCTCCGCAAAGCAAAACAAAGGCACGCATAACCGCCACCAAGCGAATCGGCATCAAGCACGATACGGGCAAACTCTGGCGATTCGTGGCAACTAACCTATAATTGACCTTGTGATAGAGCTCATAACCCAGACCATTTCACTGCTCATCATCTTTTTTATTGGCTATGGGCTAAAGCATGTCGGACTGCTTAAAAGTAGCGACGGAAGTGGCCTATTCCGGCTGGTGTTTTACGTCGGTGCTCCGGCGCTTATTCTCACCACCCTGCCGACTCTCGTGTTGTCGCGTGAGGTCTTGTGGTTGGCTGCGCTACCGCTACTAATTATCATTACTACTTTTACTCTGTTGCTGGTGGCAAGAAGGCAGCGAATCGTCACACTGCCTAAGAAGACTTTTGGCACATTAGTCACCGGCGCTGTGATTATGAATACCGGGTTTTTGATTCCGTTCGTGGATCAATTTTATGGTGTGCAGGGCTTAGCAAAGCTTATGGTGATTGATACTGTCAATGCCGCTCTGACCTTTAGCCTGGTGTATTTTGCGGTTATCAAAATAGCTGGCGATACACCAGATTGGCGCTACAGCTTGCAGAAGCTTTTCGCCGCGCCGCCGCTGTGGGCGCTACTCATTGCATTATTACTGAATGCGACCAATGCCGAAATACCCGGTACGCTACTGCCAATCGTTGAATTCATCGCTCGTTTGGTCGGCCCGGTCATTTTGCTGGGTCTTGGTCTGCAGTTTAGCTGGAAGATCGTACGCCCGAGCATCACGCTGCTTGGTCTGGCTGCTCGCTTTTTGCTAGGTGGCATTATCGGACTAAGTGTCGTCTGGTTGGCTGGTCTGGATGGGTTGGCAGCACATATCGTAGTGCTTGCCGCCATGGCGCCAATCGGCTTTAATGCTATTGTGTTTTCGGATATGGAAAAGCTGGACACACGATTTGCTAGTTCGCTTGTAGGTGCGAGCATCGTAACCGCGATACTACTATTGCCCGTCTTGGTATTTTTGCTTAACGGGCTGTTCCCTATTTAGTAGAGTCTGCTTGGGTATTTGTTGACTCGTCTTTTGGTGGAGCGAGGAGCTTGGGCGACGGCTTCTCTTCGTGGAGTATCTTATCGAGCAGTTGTCGTAGATTTTCGGCGTGCTCGCGGCTCATACCCATGCGGGATACAATCATCGGCTTACCCATCGGACCAGCTGATTGCATAAAGTTAATAGTTACACCGTGCTGGTTCGCAGAAGCATGTGTTACATCGGTAAACAGTATTCGTGCATCTTGGGGTAACACGAATGCGCCAGCTTGATGAAGCTCGTCGATAAAGTCTTGTGCTCTTGGCTCGTCTTTACTGTAGCCGGCGAGCTGCCAGAGGCTACCCGCCTTTTCTTCACTCAAATTAAAGTGGCTGATAAGCAAAAGGAGAATTTCTTCAGGTGGTCGGGATTCACCGTTTTCATAACGGGCGAGTTCTTCGATGTCTATCTCGACCGAGCCAGATACCTCGGCGATTGATTGTCGATTTTTTAGTCGTATTTTTTGTAGTTCGCTTCCAAGCTCTTGAAAGTGCTTTTGTTGCGATTGGTCACCCATATGCATAATATGGTACGCCTGCACCAGGCAATATGCAATGGTCTTTTTTATAACAATCTTGAGCTGGATGTTATCTGTAAATCAGCTATACTTACGAGTATAATGTACGTACTAGAAAATGTCCCCCTCTCCGGCTATAGCACCATGCGCGTGGGCGGTAACGCTCGTTATCTAGCTGAGATTAGCACTGATTTGGAAGTGCCAAAAGCAGTTGATTGGGCAGAAGAGCACCAAGTGCCTGTGCTAATGGTTGGGGATGGCAGCAATATTATCTGGCGAGATGAAGGCTTCGAGGGATTAGTACTGGTTAATAAAATTAAACGGTTTGACATATCATCGTTTGATGACGACACGGCATACGTCACCATTGGTGCTGGCGAAAACTGGGATGAAGTCGTGGAACGAACAGTTGAACAAGGACTAAGCGGCATAGAGGCGCTGTCACTGATACCTGGTACCGCTGGCGCAACGCCCGTACAAAATGTCGGTGCGTATGGTCAAGAGATAAGCAGCGTACTGATGACCCTCCAAGCCTACGACCTTCACGAACGTAAACTTGTAACCTTGCAAGCCTCGGAATGCGAATTCAGCTACCGAACGAGTCGCTTCAAAACGACTGACCGAGACCGTTTCTTAATCACTACCCTGTCGATGATTTTATCTAAGCGACCACCGATACCGCCGTTTTATCATTCGGTAGAATACTACCTAAAAGAGAACGGTATAACCGATATAACTGCCAAGAACATCCGAAAAGCAGTGATTGCGATTCGCCAAGCAAAACTACCTGACCCAAAACATATAAGCAATACTGGTTCTTTCTTCAAAAACCCGATAATTTCTCGTTCGCGACTGCCGCAATTAACCGCTGACTATCCCGATATCGCTTATTGGGAAGTCGACGAATACAACGTAAAACTCTCAGCAGCCTGGCTGATAGAGGCTGCAGGGTTCAAGGGAATGCACGACAAAGAAACCGGCATGGCTACCTGGCCATCCCAGCCACTCGTGTTTATAAATGAGTCTGCCCAGTCCACCTCTCAGGTACTTGCTTTTCGCGATAAGGTGGCTGCTGCAGTTAATGAAAAGTTCCAGGTTGAGCTCGAACAAGAGCCCGAGCTCTTGCCGTAATCAACGAATTGCTCATGTCTAACTCGGCTTGTTAGGGTAAGCTTTAAAAAATGACTGATTATTCGATAGAGCAGCTGGAAGGATTTTACGAAGACGGTGGCGAGACCCTGTTCGATAGGATGTTGCAACTAGAAAAAGTCTTGGATGATTACCGTAGAAGCGTCTTTAGAGAGATAGGCGGTGTAAGAACTCAGGAGAAACCCGGAGAGGAAGCAATTAATCGGTTAAGAGAGCAATCAAACCATGTTGCACGCTTGGTCGATAAAACGCTAGAAACGATTTTTCTTGATGACGAAATGCGACTGGATGAGAAACTTGACCTGACTTGGGAGGTGATTACCCAAGATACCAGCACTAGGAAAATCGTTTATAAAGCTGCTCTTGATCAATCTGATGAATATGACGAGGAGCAGCTTATTGAGTCTGCTAGTAGCGAAATGATCAACTTGGAAGATTTTCGGGGCTTCTGCGTGGAAACGTATTACGAGGCTGGCGGAACCGAACAGGAAAAACTTGAACTGCTCCACCATACTGTCTCATCAGACTATTTAATTAGCGTAAATACTGATTTCAATGTTTTTTCTGCCGAGCTTTTAGATCAGCAGGTTGATTAGATAGCCCTACTTCACAGATGATGGCAACGGATAGTGTGTGGCGAGTTCATTGACGTGCCCAGCTAGCAGCGCAAGCTTCTCGTCATCATCGCGGTGCTCAATCGCTGACTGCATGAGTTCGGCTATCTGTGCCATAGCATCTTCTTTCATGCCGCGAGAAGTAATTGCCGGGGTACCGAGACGCAAGCCGCTTGGTCGAAACGGCGGCAATGGGTCGTCAGGAATGGCATTTTTGTTCATGATAAGGCCGATTTTCTCAAGGGCTTTTTCAGCTTCATTGCCGTCTATATCAAAAGAGGATTTAACATCAACGAGTAGTAAATGATTATCCGTACCACCGGTAACCAGCTCGAACCCACGGGAAGATAGTTCGCTAGCAAGTCGTGTGGCGTTGGTCACGACTTGCTTGGCATAATCTTTGAAGTCCGGCTGCAGAGCCTCGTAAAACGCTACTGCCTTTCCAGCAACAGCATGCATCTGCGGACCACCCTGCACACCCGGAAACACCATACGATCGATTATGGTTGGTAAGTTTTCGACTGTCTTCTCTGGTTTTTTGAGCGGATTACCGACTGTACCCTTACTTAGAATCATGCCGCCGCGTGGACCGCGCATTGTCTTGTGTGTCGTGCTCGTCATAATGTGAAACCCAAAATCAAACGGATTTTTGAGTGCTTTGCCTGCAATCAACCCGGCAACATGCGCCATGTCTGCCATTAACACCGCACCGAATTCGTTGCCTATCTCGGCGAACTTAGCGTAATCAAGCTCTCTCGGATACGCGCTAAAGCCAGCAAGGATAATCTTGGGTTTGTGCTTCTTGGCCATTTCGTACAGCTGATCGTAGTCGATTTCCCCAGTGGAGACATCCTTCATGCCATAGCGCACGAAATCATATTGCCGCGCAAGCACAGTCACCGGGTGTCCATGTGTTAAGTGTCCGCCGTGGCCTAAGTCCATTGCCAAGACGGTATCTCCTGGTTCGAGCCAGGC
>SLOC01000038.1 GCA_007132685.1 Candidatus Saccharimonadota bacterium
CAGCATCATAACTAAACGAGCCAGAATTGTTAGAGCTGCTGACGCTAATTTCTTCGACCATGCTGCCGTTGACGCGGAACTCAATCACACCAGGGAAGTCATCGCTTGAAAGCGGATGCGTGCCAGCTGAAGCCGACCAGTTAATCGTGTAACTATTCCCTGATTCATCATAACTAAGACTAACGCTTGGCATAGTGTCATCACAGTCATGTACATCATCTTCTTGCGTAGTGTCGGCGCCGTTCTCGACAAAAGTATCGCCCGAGAACAGTGACGGATCACCACCTGTCACAGTACGGCGTGCGCGCTCTGGCGTACATTCAGTTGCGAGCTTATTCGATACGATGTCGATTTCTTGCTCTTCATTGGTGCCTCCCGTTCGCTCAAACCAGCTCGGGTAGATATCTGTAGAGCGGCTCGGGACTACTGCGGCTAAACCAATATTATTACGCATCACGAAGGCAGGTAGCTCCTGTATACCGCTTGGACGCTCTCGCGGGATTGGGTCTAGGCCGTCATGGGCACTAAACATAAAATCTTGCCAGATTGGGCGGGTCATCGTTTCCATGAAGCCTGTCATTTCAACTTGCCGGTTATGGGACCCCACCCAAACACCTGCCGAATACTTGGTAGAAAAGCCGACAATCCAGCCATCTTTTGCGTCGTTGGTCGTACCAGTCTTGAGGCTAAAATCCCAGCCTTGGTAGCGGTGCGGCTTGGTACTCATATAACTTGCGTCGGGGTCAGCCATCATATCTGACACGATGTAAGCAGAGTCTTCTCGAACAACTTGCTCGCCAGGAGTCGGCTCCCACTCATCGATAACGCGACCCTCTGAGTCTTCAACCTTAAGGATGTATGTTTGTGGGATGTTGTTGCCATTTCTTGAAATAGTTGCCATACCGTGGACGTGTCGGTCGAGTCGGAGAAACGCACCGTCGCCAATACCTGCGGAGGTAAAGCAGTCCGCCCGCACGGTCAGCGCCTCGTCGGCATAACAGTTGTAGTTGTCGTGTACTATTTCGTCTGGGTCATCAGGGTTTGCCATGAGGCGTTCTGCGAGTTCAATTGTGTTGTCGATACCGGCAATCAGCATCGCCTTCACCGCAGGTACGTTACGTGAGCCTCCAAGTGCGTAGCGCAGTGTGACCGGTCCGGGATAGCGGAAGTCGAAGTTACGCAAACAATTTCCATCTCGACCCGAACCGGTCGTACATGGATAACCAGGGAGAGGGCCTTGTTCGTCATAGAGGACGGAGCCCGCACCAAAGTCTTCACTATATTCCATGAGTGCCAGATAGTTGTACGGCTTAATGCTAGAGCCAGGTGGCAGACGAAGCGTGGCATAATTGTTCTGACCGTATTCTTCGTTGTCAAAGTCTGCGCCACCGACTAGTGCGACGACCTGGCCGGTTTCGACATCCTCCGCAACGAAGCCTGCGGAGTCACCGCCCTGGCGTCTGACTTGCTCCAGGCCGTCTTGCACACTTTGTTCAGCGGTTTCTTGGAGCTCCATATCGAGTGTGGTGGTTACTTTCCAGCCGCCACCCTGGAATGCCCCTTGTGTAAAGGTCGTCTCCAGTTGTTCTTTAGCAGTCAATACGAACCACGGGGCACTAATATTCTGGTAGCGAGTTCGAGGTTCTTGCACCTTTGCGAGGATATCAACTTCAATAGCTTCCTCGTACTCTTCGTCAGAAATCATGTCGAGGTTACGCATTTGCTCCAATACAAACTGTGTACGGCCGACAATTGCTTCAGGATTAAAGTTAGCGCCGTACGGTGAGTAAAAGGATGGGGACTGTGGAATGGCTGCCATAAAAGCCGACTCAGCGATGTCCAGTTCACTAGCTGGCTTGTCGAAGTAGTCTTGCGATGCTGATTCAACACCGTATTGCACGTTACCAAACGGCGCAGTATTTAGATAACCTATGAGAATTTCTTCTTTAGTAAAACTACGTTCAAGCTCGATAGATAGTATTAACTCTTTAAGCTTTCGGGTATAGGTTTGCTCGGCGCCCACCTCGGCTTGGGTTAATCTCACAAGCTGCTGGGTAATAGTTGAGCCCCCTTGGCGAACTTCGCCATGTCCGGTGACGTTTCGCCAGGCAGCACGAGAGATTCCCCGTACATCAAAACCGCTGTGGTTAAAGAAGTCCCTGTCTTCGACTGCAATGGCTGCGTCTTTCATGTGCTCTGAAATCTGGTCTCCAGGTACAGGTACTCGTTTGACAGCGTCAAAATCTTCCCAGAGCAGCTCTTCGCCAGTACGGTCATAGTAGCGGATGCTGCCTCCGATATTATTCCCTGATATATCACGCAGGTCAGGCAGGTCTTTGCGGAAGTAAGCGAACAAGCCAACTAACACCAAAAAACCAACGATGATACCAATGCCGGTAACCCGCAGGAACATAATTGCTCCCTCGCGGCTGAACCAGTATTTATATAGGCGCTTCGGGTGTAATCGATAAAAGAATCGTTTAACCCGACTCTTTGGCATCCCGGCAAGTCGAGTGGCTTTCCGCTTGGCGTTCTCGGACTTACGGGCACGGAATTTGTCAGCAATACTGTGGTGTAGCGTTATCAATTGCCCACTCTTTGTCTTGTGAGTGTGCTTTGGTTGACGCTTTGCTGCAGCCTTCTTGCGCCCGGTTGTCTTCTTCGGGCGACGTGGTGCAGTGCTCGCTTTCTTGCGCTTTGTTTGCTTCTTAGCCATATATAATAGTGTATTGCTTACGCTTACTTAAACTCCCTGAAGCCGCTTCCTCGAGTTGCCTGACGCTGCCTCTAGAATAGTAAGAGTATTATAGCAAATATAAGCAATATACAATTACTTTTTATATTAGATATTTCTACAAAATTTGATTGATGTATACTTAACAAGAGTATGACACTTTCAGAAGAGTTAGCCTGGCGTGGTTTTGTAAATCAAACCACCTTTGATGACATAAGCACGATTGATACGTCGACCATGACGTTTTATTTTGGCGTGGACCCCAGCGCGCCGTCTATGACTATCGGCAACTTGGCAACGGCGATGATGGTTCGGCATTTTATCGACCATGGCCACAACGCGATTTTGCTAGTTGGCGGTGCAACTGGTATGATCGGCGACCCGGATGGTAAGTCCGAAGAACGGGATCTCATTACTTTCGAGGAGCTCGAACAGAATAAGCGCAACATCAGCAGTCAGTATCAAGTTATCTTTAACGGACAAGACTTTACCTTGGTCGATAACCACGATTGGTTTAAAGACATCGGCTATCTCTCTTTTCTAAGAGATGTGGGCAAGCATGTCCCGATGCGGCAAATGCTCGGTCGGGATTTTGTGCAGGCTCGTTTACGCGAAGATGGCGCAGGCATCAGTTATGCCGAGTTTAGCTACGCCCTTATCCAGGGGTATGATTTCTTACACCTCTATAGAGAACATGGAGCAACACTGCAGCTGTGTGGTTCCGATCAGTGGGGCAATAGCATTGCTGGTGTCGAACTAATCCGGCGGATTGCCGGCGGCGAGGCCCACGTATGGTCAGCGCCGCTGGTGATTAATAAAGCAACTGGCAAGAAATTCGGTAAAAGTGAGGCTGGAGCCGTCTGGCTCGATGAGTCACTGACTAGTCCGTTCGCGTTTTATCAGTTCTGGCTAAATGTTGATGACGCGGGAGTCGAGGATTACTTGAAGATCTATACATTGCTTAGCAAGCAAGAGGTTGAAGACGTGCTGGCGCGCTTTACAGACAACAAGGCGGCACGGCTGGCGCAAAAGACACTTGCTTACGAAGTCACTAAGCTGGTTCACGGCGAGGCAAAGGCAGAAGCTGTGCAAAAAGCGAGCCAGGTGCTCTTTGGCGAAGCATCATTTAGCGATATCTCAACGGACGAGAAAGCAATCTTAGAGCGAGAATTGCGAGTGGTTGAGTTCACCGATGATGAATTACAGACTCTCGTAAATGCTGGATTGGCTGAATCAAAAAAACAAGCCAGGACGTTCCTAGAGGCAGGGGCGGTAAGTGTCAATAATACAAAAGTAACGCTCGACGACTTTTCGCTTCCTCCTGGTAAAAGTCTGCTACAACGGGGCAAAAATACGTTTGCCATCGTTGAGCGAAAATAGTGTATACTATCACGCGGCATGACAAAAAAATCGAACGACTCTCGTCAAAAACGCGCCGATCTATACGATGAAGGCGACTACAACTATCTGCATTACTGGGAAGGGCGTGATTACGAGCATGCTTCTGAGCAGATGGCAATCAAGCGGCTCCTAAAAGGCCGCACCTTCAAGCATGCGGTAGATATCGGTGGCGGCTACGGGCGGCTGTGTGTGTTTCTAAAACGATATGCAGACAAAGTTACTTTAGCTGAACCGTCAAAAAAACAACTCGAAATCGCCAAAGATTATCTCAAGAATCACAAAGATATTGATCAACGTCTAATGCAGGCAGATAAGCTGACCTTTAAGACAAATAGCGTGGACCTTATAACTATGATTCGGGTAATGCATCATCTCCCCGATCCATCTAAAGAGTTCGCCGAAATTGCACGCGCTCTTGAAGAAGACGGTTATCTCATCCTCGAGGTTGCGAATTTCGCTCACGCAAAAAACCGTATTAGCTACGGGCTCAAACGGCAGAAGCTGCCTACCAAGCCAGTAGATATTCGATCCCCCGAGAACCAGCGCGACGACGAAGTGCCCTTTGTAAACCACAATCCAAAAACAGTTATCAAGCAACTTGCGCATGCCGGGTTAAAGGTAGAGCGCACCTTGTCGGTATCAAACCTGCGCAGTCCACGGCTCAAAAAACTTTTGCCGCTGCCAGTTATGACAACAATCGAACGTGCCCTGCAGCCAGCATTGGCGAAATCGTATTTCGGTCCGAGTGTCTTCTTTTTGGTTCG
>SLOC01000063.1 GCA_007132685.1 Candidatus Saccharimonadota bacterium
GCTTATGCTTTTACTTTACCCTAGCAATTGTAAACCCGCAAGAAATCACAAAAATGCTTTACACGCCAAAACGCTTTTGCTACCATGAAATTACTTCACTGCTACGTAATTGACATAGCAAAGAAGACAAAAACAATTAAAAATTACAAAAACCCACCAAGCTGTTGACTGAGCGTTACGCTTGGATACGTGTTTTTCTATCCGGGAGGAAGCGGCCATTATGCCGGTAAAGATAAAAATATTAAACGAAAAGGGGTACAACGTGGAAGTACGAGTAAAGCGCCCCAGCTGGCAACAATTTATCCACTACTAGACGCAATAATCTAGTATTAAAAACGCACCCGCCAAAATAGTGGGTGCGTTTTGTTTTTGTGAGAGCTGATTATTGCTCTTCTTCGGTTCGCGGTGCTCCCTCGATAGACTCGTCTACATCAAATCCTGGAGGCATCTCTGGCTGCTCTTCGTCGAAGACGCTCTCATCGAATTCGCCATCTTCAGAGAACGGAGAATTCTGTGACGGCTCGCCTGTCTCTCGCTCAATATATTCATCGATAATGGCAAAGAAATCTTCAACACTGGTAGGATTATCAATACGTTCCTCGTTGATAAAGAACGTTGGTGTTCCGGTTACACCCTGATCATTGCCACGTTGCAAGTCGGCCATAACAACGGCTCGAGTCCTCGGGTCGCCATAATCTTCTCTAAACTGCTCCATATCAAGCTCAAGCTCCTCGGCATATCCTTCGAATACTTCACGTGGGTTGTTGCTCTCGCTCCAGGTTCGCTGGCGCTCATAGAGCAAATCATGCATCTCGAAAAACTTATCCTGTCTGCCAGCAGCTTCGGCAGCCAAGTGAGCCGCCATGGAGTTAGGGAAACTACCAAAGAGTGAGTAATGTCGGAACTGGAATGAAATCTCGTCCCCGTACACACTTTTTACCATGTTGATGAGCGGATAGTAATCTCCACAGGCTGGGCATTGGAAATCGCCGTATTCGATTAGTGTCACTCCTGATGTACCCTCGCCGACTATATGACTGCTTGGGTCGGCTTCTACTCGGTCGGTATCTTCCCGAACCATAAATATTACAGCGATAAATCCGATGACGACTGCCGCCATAATAATTGTAAATTTATTCATAAAATCTTATTCCTCCGCGTGCCTTTCGTTTCTCATATGCGCAGGGTCTATTGTAACATTACTGTATGCAGGTAATTATTATCACATTACTTTTGCTGATTTCTTTATTTGCCTTGGGGCTACAACGAGCCTATCAGCAGGTTCCGTTAAAGGAGTTACGCCGACGCGCGCGACAAGGGGATCCATTAGCTGCGTCTTTGTACCGGGCGGCAGGCTATGGGTATTCTTTGCGCTGGCTATTACTCAGTCTCTCGGTCATAACGACAGCGTTGGTGTACGTGTATGTCGCAAGGGTTGCTGAACCATGGTTTGCTGCTGCATTGGTAGTACTGTCACTTTGGTTTATGTATATTTGGCTGCCAGCACAAACCGTGCAGGAGTGGATGGTCAAGATTGCAGCAAAGACTGCGCCCGCAATCAGCTGGCTTCTGCAGTATCTCCACCCAGTAACCGAGCGATTGGAGCGACTGTTTAGGCGATTGCGTCATATACGTGTTCATACTGGCTTGTTCGAAGAGGAAGATATTGTAGATCTCTTAGAGCGTCAAAGAGAGCAGTCTGACAACCGTATACCAGAAAGTACCATACACGTCGTGCAGTCAGCCCTTACCTTTTCTGATAAGCCGATTCGTGAAGTATATACACCGCGCCGCGTCGTGCACAGCGTATCCGTTGACGATGCGGTCGGTCCGGTGCTGCTGAGCGAACTGCACGACAGTGGGTTTTCTCGGTTTCCAGTTTACGAGGAGGCAGAGGATAACATTGTTGGCATACTCCACCTGAGAGATCTAGTAGACAAGAAGCGAAGCGGCAAAATTCGAACTTACATGAAAGACACGGTCTGCTACATTCACGAAGAACAAACACTACGCAATGGTCTCGACGCGATACTCAAGACACATCAACAGCTGTTCATTGTCGTAAATAGTTTCGAGGAATACGTAGGCGTGGTGTCGATAGAAGACATATTGGAACAGGTGCTTGGAGAAAAAATTGTAGATGAGTTCGATGCCTACGAAGACATGCGTGCGGTTGCTTTATCACAAGCAAATAATGACCGCAAAACGCGAAATCACCCGGCTGGAGAGCCTGGTGACGAAGCAAACTGATATAGTGATACTAAACTAAATGAGAAATGCAGCAATAAAGGAGAGAATATGCGCGTCTTACACCGAGACCTAAAAAACCATGTAGACAAAGAAGTCACTGTTAAGAAAAAAAAAAAAAAAAAACGATTACTTGGTGGTATAACGTTTATCAATATTCGTGACCGCAGCGGACTGACGCAGTGCGTCGTCAAGGATGAGGCAGAGGTTGAAAAGCTACGCGGGATGCAGATCGGCACCGTGTTGACCATCAAGGCAAAAGTAAAGTCGGAGTCTCGTGCACCAGGTGAAGTGGAGCTCTATGAACCAGAAATAACGGTAGAAGTGCCAGTGACCGAGCAGCCGGCGATCGAGATTGATAAACCGATTGACCACAAGCCGGAAAACCAAGACACGCTATTTGAGAACCGACCACTCAATGTGCGCAACCCAGAAGAGCAGAAAATTTTTCGTATCCGTTCGGAGCTAAACCGGTTTTTACGTGAGTACTTGCACGCGCAGGAATTTATTGAAATCCAAACACCGAAACTCATCGGTGGTGCAAGTGAAGGCGGGGCTGAAATATTCACACTCGATTACTTTGGTAAAGAAGCAACTCTAGCGCAAAGCCCTCAGCTCTATAAGCAAATGATGGTTGGTGCGTTTGAGCGGGTATTTGAGGTAGGTCCAGCGTTTCGAGCTGAGCCAAGCATGACGACTCGCCACTTGAGCGAGGCAAGCATGCTCGATGTGGAAGCTGGGTTTATAGATTCGCACGACGAGGTATTGCAAATCGCCGAACAGATGGTGCACAACGTGCTTACACGGGTGTATGACGAGCATGGTGACATGCTAAAAGAGCTTGGTGCTCCAGAGCTGGTAATCAAAGAAAGCTTCCCACGCTTTACAGTTGCTAAGGTGCACGAATTGTATACCGAAGCTACAGGCGAAGACACTACAAAAGAAAAAGACCTAACGCCTGCTGAAGAGCGCTGGATTTGCGATTATTCACGTGATGAGCTTGGATCAGAAGCAGTGTTTGTTACTGAATTCCCTATCGAAGCAATGAAGTTTTACCATATGGCAAATCCAGAGACTGGTAACACAGTGCTCTGGGGGGACTTATTGTTCCGGGGTTTGGAAATCGCTACTTGTCCGCAACGTGAACATCGTTACGACATATTGATTAAACAGATGAAAGATGCTGGCATTGATCCTGGCCACTCAATATTTAAATACTTCCTCGAAGCATTTAAAAACGGTCTACCACCACATGGTGGCTTCGGCTTTGGTATCGATCGATTCGTGCAAAAAACTATCGGGCTGGCGAGTGTCAAAGAAGCAACTCTCTTCCCAAGAGATATCAATCGGCTCGCGCCTTAGTTACATACGAACCCGCTTACGGTATAATCTGTTGTAAGTATGCCAAACAGATTTCGCTTAAAACACGTACGCAGAAAACGAACCATCGCCGGGTTGGTTGTCGGCGGCATGGTGCTAATAGGGCTCGTTGTCGGTAGTTTTTACATTACACTTCAACAGGAGCGAGGTTTAACCGTATTCGCTCCGACCAATGCTGCTGATGAGGACGAGTCAAGCGAAACGGAAGACGTAACTACTGATCGAGAAATGGCTGATTTTTTTGAACCAGCAGCAGAATTATCTATAGATGAACAGGAGCGAAAAGACGAGCAAAGACAAAATGACCTATCAGAGATTCATGAGGCACTGCAGCAGCATTATCAAGAACACGGCAGATACCCGACGCTTACCCAGATGAATAGTGTGCAGTTCCGTGACGCAAACTTCCCAAGCCTTACAAAAGAGGTATTCCAGGACCCAGCTGACACCGATTCGCGCGTGGTTATCACTCGTACTCCGCAAAAAGCTACCTACGCCTATGATGTCGTCGACGAAGACGGGTATACGTGTGAGCCGAGCGGACGGACATGTGTATCGTATACGTTATCAGCCCTATTGAGTGGCGGGCTGACCTACTCTATAGACAGTAATGATTAATTTGTGCATTTGCGTTATCTTGAACGAATAAGGCATACTTGGGTATAACGTTATGTTTGAACAGCCACAACAGCCCGTGCAAGGGCAGACATCACAACCAAATCCTCAAACACAGGTACCGCAAAATCCACAGGAGACAGATTTACAGGGGGCAGCTGATCAACAAGCCTTAGATACACCAGGTGGGGCAATCCAGGTACCTAGTACTTCAGATGGCACGACAACCCAGCAAACAGTAGCAACCCAGCCGTCGCCTGATGAAGGTGGATTTTTCGCGGATACTCAAGTAGGAACCGGATTATTGGTCGCGACATTCGTTTTTGCATTTACTTTACTATTAGTGCTAGCACGACTTGCGCAGCGCAACAGTCCTCAGCTCGCAGGAAACGCACAGCTAGACGGAGAGCCAGCCCTAAACTCGGGTGTAGAATCAGCCCCGATTAATACTGAAGAAAGCCCTACACTCGCGGCAAAAAAACAAAAATCTGCGAAAAAGCTCACTCGACGCCAACGACGCGCACAAAAATAAAAGCCTCAATACCCCTTATGGTTTGCTACAATAACTAAACGGATGCGCAAAGAACGAAAACCAGATTTAGCAGCTGATAATTATCGCGAACTTGAAGCGAAGGTAGA
>SLOC01000033.1 GCA_007132685.1 Candidatus Saccharimonadota bacterium
ACCGTTTATGAATTTACTGGAGTTCTCACCGCCAAACGACTTTGCAAGCTCTATCGCCTCATTAATCACTACCTTGTGTGGCACATCACTTTCGTAAAGTAGTTCGTAGGCACCAATTCTCAAGATCAAACGATCCATACGGGCAATCTGGTCAATCGGCCACTCCGGAGCAATCGGCTGCAGCTTCGCGTCAAGCTCGGTTTCCTTCTCAGAGATACTAGTCGCTAAACGGGTAATGAAATCGACATCATCGACAACATCTTTGTATCGCCGAATGTTGCGACCGAGTACATCTGTAAGCTGGAACGAGTCATCTTCACATGACTGGCGCAATTCCTGCTCGTATAACGTTTGCAGAACTATGATTCGGCCAAGGTGTCGATTTGATGCCATATCGCTTTCGCTTTGATTAAGTTATCTTTAAGGTGCTTATTAACAGTAGTGCTTTTTACTTATTCTCTTTTTCGGTAGTTTTACCGCTCTCACGGCGGGTGGTGTACGCACGGACCGGTGACTTGGCGTTCACGCGTCGCGCCAACTTAACTACTTCGTGGCTGCGTCGGCTGCGTGTTCGTCGGGCGGTCGTTCGCTTCTTGGGTTGTCCCATATGCTTAACTGACTCCTTCCTGTTTTATCAGCAATATCTTGAGAGCTAGTATAGCGAAAAAATAAATATTTCTCAACTACAAGCAATCATCGGCGCTAGCCTGCCGAAAGGTCAATGAGCCAGTACTTAGATGACGAAATTAACTAATCTCCCTGGTACGACAACTGTTTTCTTCGGCTCTTTGCCTTCAAGGTGGGCCTGCACTCGTTCGTGGGTTTTGGCCTGTTCGATGATGTCTTGTTTGTTAGCGTCTGCTGACGCGTCGATATTGGCACGCACCTTGCCATTAACCTGTACTACGATGGTTACCGTGTCTTCAACGAGAAGCTTTGGATCGTAGGATGGCCAAGCTTCTAAGTGTATTGACGCTTCATTGCCGAGTTCCTGCCATAGCTCTTCAGCGATATGCGGCGCAAACGGTGCGAGCAGTTTTGCCAAGGTGCTGAGTGTCTCTTGCCATGCATCGGTGGGCACAAAACCACTTTGCGCAGCCTTCAGCTTGTATAGTTGATTGACATATTCCATCATCGCCGCAATGGCGGTATTAAATGACATGTTTTGTAAGTCTTCTGAGACTTTATGGATGGTCTTGTGTAGTAATCGCTGGAGTGATTCTTTGGTTTCAGCTGCTGCGTGTACTTCTTCGTCAGATTTTTTGCTAGCTAAATACTCTTGGGTAAGTGTCCAGGTTCGCTGTAGAAATCGGTACACGCCACCGAGACCTTCGATACTCCAGCTTGCCGATTGATCCCATGGGCCGATAAACAACTCCATAAGGCGAATACTGTCAGCTCCATAGCCTTTGTCGATAAGATCATCTGGCGCAATAACATTGTCCCAGCTTTTACTCATCTTCCGGCCATCCGGCGCGAGAATCATGCCTTGGTTTCTGAGCGCTTTGAATGGCTCATCAAACGAAATATACCCTTCGTCATATAGCACCTTTGTCCACATGCGAGCGTAGAGAAGATGCATTACCGCATGCTCGGCACCACCAATATAGTCATCAACCGGCAGCCAAAACTTGGCCATCGACGGATCAAAGGGTTGATCGTCGTTGTGCGGGTCAGCAAACCGTAAAAAGTACCAGCTACTGCAAGCAAATCCGTCCATTGTATCGGTTTCTCGCTCAGCGGGACCGTCGCACCCTGGACAATCAGTCTTCAGGAAGGAGGATACGCGCGCAAGCGGGCTTTTGCCGTCACCAGTCGGTTGATAAGTTTCTACTTCCGGCAATTTAACCGGTAGCTGGTCTTCAGGCACCGGAACCGGGCCACATGAACCACAATGGATAATTGGGATCGGCGCTCCCCAATAGCGTTGTCGTGAAATGAGCCAGTCACGTATCTTGTACTGCAATTTGCTCTTGGCGATTTTTTTCTTCTCGAGACCAGAGACAATTTGCTCGCGAGCCTGTTCTGATGATTTGCCGTCGTATTCGCCAGAGTTCACCATGACACCTTCACCGGTGTAAGGCTCATCGAGCACCAGGTAGCGATACATTGCCTCGTGGATACCATCGTCTAACTCGGAGGCTACCTTATCGATTGGCTGCCAGGTTACCTTAAATTTTTCCTTTTCGCCCTCGTCAAGTGCTGTGTCGCCACGAGTGTCATCGACTAGATCAAACAAAAGCCCCCTTCCGCTCACCTGCATGTTTTTGTGTTTGGTGTTGGAGTAAAAGTAGCCGTGCCCAAGAAATTCGCTCTCTTTCACCAACTTGAAATTCGTGTAACCAGTTTCTTCTGCTATCTCTCGCTTGGCTGCAGTCACGTAATCCTCGCTGTCTTCGACGCCACCGCCGATGAGCATGTTGCCGCCATGGCGCTCTTGACGTGGCCCCCAATCAAGCACGATAACAGTATTATCTTTTGGATTTCTAACAACGACAAACACTGACTTCTTGAACGTTTCGTCACCCTGTTTTTCTCCATACGTCGGCTCTATAACGAATCGAACGGGTATATCGAATTTTTTCGCAAACGCAAAATCCCGTTCATCATGCCCTGGTACTGCCATAATCGCACCTGTACCATAGCCATAGACTACGTAATCGGCAATCCATATTGGAATTGGTTCATCATTTATAGGATTAATGGCGAATGCGCCGGTGAATACCCCTGTCTTTTCTCGGTCAGTGTCTTGCCGCTCAACATCACTCTTAGCCTGGGCTTGCTTTATGTAAGCGTCGACATTACTTTTCTGGTCCCTGGTTGTCAGCTTCTTCACGAGCGGATGTTCCGGTGCCAGCACCATAAACGTAGCACCGAACAAAGTGTCAGGACGAGTCGTAAAGACATCGATAACTTCATCGCTGTCTTGTACTGGGAAGGATATCTCCGCACCGTGGCTTCGCCCAATCCAATTGCGCTGCATTGACTTAATCGATTCACTCCAGTCCAGACCCTCAAGATCATCGATTAATCGATCAGCATAATCGGTAATCTTAAAGAACCACTGGTTTAAGGACTTCTTGGTAACCTCGTTGCCACAGCGCCAGCACTTGCCAGCTTCTACCTGCTCATTTGCTAGTACGGTCTTGTCCGTTTCGCACCACCACTGCAAGCTTTCCTTCTGATATGCCAACCCTTTTTTAAAAAGAAGCAGAAACATCCATTGCGTCCACTTGTAGTACGTCGGATCAGACGAGTTAATCTCTCTGTCCCAATCATAACTAAACCCCATCTGTGTCAGCTGGTGTTTAAAGCGAGTTGTGTTTTCTTCGATTGCTTGATGGGGGCTGATGTTATTTTTTATCGCATAGTTTTCTGCCGGCAGGCCAAACGCATCCCAGCCCATTGGGTGCAATACGTTGTGCCCACGCATCCGATAAAACCGTGCAATTGCATCACCAATCGTGTAATTACGGACATGTCCAACGTGCATAGCCGAACCGCTCGGATAAGGAAAGTACTCGAGCACATAGCGCTTTGGTTTATCGGGATTTTCGTATGCGGCGTAGAGTTGTTGCTCTTCCCACTTTTTTTGCCACTTCGGCTCCAGCTCTTTCGGATTATAGCGTCTCATATCTGTGTCATTATACGACAAGAGAGGGTACAGAAAAAACCACGCTTTTGCTATACTTAAAAACATGAGCGAAAACATCGAGCATGAAGGAGAGCGTTTTCTTGATTCTATAGGATATCTCGATAGAGCTGATGAACCAGTGAGGCTTCGTGATGGCAGAATTATAGAGGCGAGAGATTTTTTGGATGCTTGTGGTGAACACGCACGACCCACTATAGAGACATATCAAAACCTAGGCACAGATCATCCCCAATATAAAGCATATAGATCGGCTTTAAGGGCCATGGTCGACGGTTATATTAATCAGCATGGCGCTTAAGGCGCTTCCTGGGGGTGGGGGGTAAATCTTGTCTACAAAAAACGTCGTTGAATCACCACCGATAGAGTCAGCTTCAATTTCTGAACCCTTTTTGCAGGTAACCGAAACCCGCGATGAGCAGTCGGCCACAAACTTAGCTGATACTGATGAATCGGTCCTAGACATGAGTCAAGGAGCAGCATTCCGCTATGAACGCTCTGACGGGGTTATCGAGACTGCTACCAGCCCAGAAGATGCTATAGCACGCTGCCCTGTTCTCGGTAGCTTGCCAGTTGAACAAGCGAATGTCATGCTTGAACTTCACGCTCTTGCTCAAGGAGAGAAAACTGATGCACCTGTCCAAAAAAAGACAACTACCGTCACAGAAAAACCGAATCCATTACTTGAAGAATCTAACCCCGACATATCAAAAACTGAGAAAAAACCTACAGACAAAACCAGTCCGGCAAGTGAACAGATTAACTCCGGCGGTGGCGTAGAACAAGCTGTAAATGCTGCTCCATTAGAAACTGTAAAACGAGAACCTCTAGATGCAACCGAAGCAGGCAAAACTGAAACCCACGATACTAAAAAAATAAAAGACCATAAAGATACGACTACATCAGTAGTAACCGATTCTGAAAAAAAAGACACGCAGTCTTGGGGTTCAGAAGCAACAACAGAAAAGAGTCTACCTGCCGAGCCGATCAAGTCTACAGTTGAGGCAACCTCTGCCACAGAACCAACACAGCATATAGATAATTCAGGTAACGTCGATCAACGA
>SLOC01000019.1 GCA_007132685.1 Candidatus Saccharimonadota bacterium
CTCCTGCCATAAAAACAGTATAATTACTTCTATTGCTAATTCCTATTTCCTAGTTGCGAGTTTCTAAAGTCTACGACTTTAGGGGCATGATGACGTGCTTATAGTCCTTGTCGCTTGGGTCGCGAATGAGCGATGGTTCAAGCTTGCCGTTGAAGCAAAACTCAACCTCATTACCCTTGAGCACGTTTAAAACGTCCAGTAGATAACGAGAATTAAGGGTAATCTTGCCTTCACCGGTTACTTTGGCATCAGCCTTTGAGCTGTTCTCTCCGAGTTGTGAGGCGACTGATTGTACCTGCACTTGGCCGTCTGATTCATCAACCGACACTACGATACTGCCGGCACTCTCCCGAGCAAACAAGCTCGCTATCTTGGTAAGGTTAAGAAAGTCTTGTTTTTGTAGTCGGGCAGTACTAGTAAATTTCTCTGGTATTAGTTTGCGGTAATCAGGGTAGTTGCCGTCAATCAGCCGGGTTACCAACTCTACTTCACCAACCTTGAACAGCACCTGCTGGTCGTCATGATACATCTCCACATCTTCATCGCTGTCGCTGACGATTCGCAGCAGATCTTGCATAGCACTCGCGGGTACAAGTAGCGACACATCATCTTTGGTGGTTGTGATTTTCTTCTCAGCCAATCGATAGCTGTCAGTAGCAACCGTATATAAATTGCCTTCGTGTGTGTGAATGTACACTCCAGTGAGAACAGGCCGTGCGTCATCATTCGATGCCGCTACCACGATTTGCTGCAACGACTCTCGGCATTGCTTGTTTGGGAGAATCCGTGGTTTTTCTTGCTTTATCGCTGGCATTACTGGGAAGTCTTCTGCCGATATGCCGTTTATCGATGAGTTATATGAGCCAGATTTAATCCGCAGTTTGTAGTCGTCCAGGCGAATGTCAATTACTCCGCTCGGCAAGGTGTTGATAAAGTCCTGTAGCAGTCTCGCCGGAACGGTAATTGACCCCTCTTCGCTTATTTTCGATCCGATATGGTGGGTTATCGCGATGTCGAGATTGGTAGCTGATATCGCAAGCCGATTACCGGTGGTTTTGATAAGCACATTGGCAAGCACTGGCAGGGTGCCGCGATTTGTGGCAACCCGAGCAACGATAGACAATGCTTTGGCGAGATTTTCCTGGGTGACTTGTAGTTTCATAATTCCTCCTAATTATATAAAGTTAATTTAAAAGATAGTTTCTGTAAGACTAGGGTGTGTGGACTATGTGTATAAACAAAAAGCACATCCGTTAGTTTTTGTATTTCGTTGTGCATATTGGTCGTAAAAGTCTGGTAAAAACTGCGCACAACAACGTTGGTTATCCCCACAAAAAACAGTAGTAATTTTTGCATTTGGAAAACTACACGAGTTATACCACGTAGTGCACACAATAGTTGCACAACTTGTCCACACGTTTTACGCATACAACCGCTCCTTAATTCCCTCAATCACATCCTTTACAGAAGGGTCAAACGCTAATTCTCGCTCGATTTTATCAACCGAATGAATAGCTGTTGTATGGTCTTTGCGGCCTAATTCACGGGCAATCTTTGGGAAACTTAGGTGTAGCTCGCTACGCAGCATATACATAGCAATTTGGCGTGGCACGACGATATCTTTATCACGTTTCGGCCCTAAAATATCATCTATTGGTACGTCGAAATACTTTGCCGTTCGCTCGACTACCTGTTTAGCGCTGATGTGTTTGGGTCGTGTCTTTGTTGTGCCGAGCAGTGTTTTGGCTATCTGAACGTCTGGTGTAAGCCCGCGCATTTCACAAAAGGCAAGCAGTTGATTAAGCGCACCTTCGAGCTCTCGGATATTACTCTCTACAAGTTCCGCCAAAAAGGCGACCACTTCTTGATCTAGCTCAGCACCACTGTCCGATGCTTTGGTTTGGATGATAGCGCAACGTGTCTCAAAATCTGGATTTTGCATATCGATAGACATCCCCCAAGCAAAACGGCTTCGCAGTCGCTCTTCCAGTGTAGGAATATCTTTAGGCGGCTTGTCGCTACTAATAATAATTTGCTTATTGGCCTGATGAAGCGCGTTGAAGGTATGGAAGAACTCTTCCTGTGTTTTATCTTTGCCGGCAATAAACTGCATATCGTCTATGATGAGCACATCGGCATTGCGGTAATAGCTCGCAAAATCGGTGTTTTTCTTGTACCTGACCGCGTCGATAAATTCCTGCACGAATTGCTCAGTCGATACATACACCACGTGGGCGTCTTTATTTCGCTTGACGACCTCGTTGCCAACAGCTTGCAATAAGTGCGTTTTGCCGATACCAACACCGCCATAGAGAAACAATGGGTTATATCGTTTACCTGGGTTTTGTGCGACCGCCTGACAGGCTGCGTGAGCGAGTTCATTACCAGATCCGACGATGAAGTTGTCAAAGGTATAACGCTCGTTTAACCCCTGGCGATACTTATGCATCAGCGATGAAGAGTTGCTTCTGCTGGTCTTCGTGGCGGTTGAGCCGCTGGTTGAGTTCGATGGGGTTTCAACATGCAGGGCAGGCTGGGCATCCTCTTTCGGGCGCTTGGTTACTAATCCGGAGTGAATCTTATACTCGATGTGCTTGGGTGCAACACCATTGTTTTTAAGGGTGGTTTTTATAAGGTCAGTAAACTTTGTTTCCAGTTGTTGCTTTATAAAGACGTTCGGTACGCCGATGGTAATCGTATCGTCGTCCTGACTAACTAGCCGGGTGTTTTTAAACCAGGTGACGTAACTAGCGCGGGTGACCGATAGCTCGATTTCACCTAACACTGCTTGCCATAAGTGGTCCTGCATGATTCTCCCTATATCCCGTTTTTTTGCTTTGACCTGCTAACAAGAACTATACAGAAAAATAGCACTTTTCCACAAGCAAAAGCATTCATTATAATTTTTTGTCTGCACAAGCATTGTTCAGAGGGCTAGTTATGCACAACTATAAATAACACCTTAGAATCTGTGGATATATGTTGAATATGTGGGGAAAACCTGCTAAAATTCGTGGGTAAGTATTGTTAATTTAACGATTTATAGCAAACAGAGACTTGCGCTGTGTGTTATAAGCCGTGTAGGATGAATAGTCATGCCAAAACGTACACATCAACCAAAGGTCCGAAAGCGCGCGAGAGTGCACGGATTTATGAAGCGAATGTCGACCAAGTCAGGTCAGCGAATTATTAAGCGTCGCCGTATAAAGGGTCGCAAAAAAACTACTGCCTAGGTGCACTACCGGGTTAGTAACACATAGGCAGCCGTTCGTGCTGCCTGTATGCTAGATGTATGATAAAAAAGCAGTATCGCTTCCATGGGCACAAAAGCCTCAACTTCGTCTATCGGCGAGGGAAGACGGTGCGCGGGCCACTCACATCGCTTAAATACACCAAAAACGCTAAGCGCGAACACTATCGCCTCGCGGTTGTGGTGAGCAAGAAAGTACACAAATCAGCCGTGGTGCGTAACCGTATACGTCGTCGGGTGTATGAAGCGGTTCGTCGGCTCGAGAACAGGATCAACGAACCATACGACATCGTCATCACCGTGTTTCATCAAAACATCGCTACCATTCCTGCTGATGAGGTAGATAAGCTGGTGTATACACAGCTGTCCCAGGCCGGCATACTAGGCTCTAGCGAAACAGTCAAGTAATTTCTACAACACACTTTATAACAAAATAACAGATGTAAAAATATAAATACTTGACGCGTCAAGTATTTTTTTGTGAATGAAAATAACAAAAAACTTTTCACAAATTACGAGCTTATGGCTGACTGGTCGGCCGCTGCTGTGCTATGATAATACGAGTAAATAAAATAGAGGTACTTACGTTTTGTTTGAGTCGCTCATTGTCCAGCCAATCTTTAATGTGCTCGTCTTTATCCACGCCTTGTTTGGCGGTTTACCGTTTGGTAATTTCGGCCTGAGTATCATCTTGTTTACGGTTTTGGTGCGGTTATTGATGTGGCCATTGGTTCGCAAACAACTCAAGCAAACCCGCGCGATGCGCAAGCTCCAACCAGAAATCAAAAAGATTAAAAAATCTGCCAAAGGAGATCGGCAAAAAGAGTCCGCCATGCTCATGGAGCTGTACAAAGAGCGTGGGATTAGCCCGTTTTCTTCATTCGGCACGCTTATCATCCAGTTTGTTATATTGATTGGTCTATATCAGGGTTTGATTCGCCTGATTGATGACGCCAGTCAAATTGTTACGTTCGCTTACGGCTGGATACAAGACCTACCGCTACTTAGGGAAATTGCCGCCAACCCCGACGCATTCGATAACACGCTGTTTGGACTGGTTGACTTGTCTCGTGCTGCTATCAGTCCGGAGGGGTTGTACATCCCGGCGCTAATTTTGGTAATCGGTAGTGCGACGACACAATTCTTCCAGAGCTCACAACTACTACCAAAAGACGAGGATGCTCGGTCGCTCAAGCAGATTCTCAAGGACGCCCAAGCTGGCAAGCAGGCTGACAGCAGCGAAGCTAATGCCGCCGTCGGTCGGTCTATGCGCTATTTTATACCGTTTATTATTTTCTTTGTTACGGTGTTTATCGCCTCAGCTCTTAGTCTGTACTGGTTTGTCAGTGGTCTGATAGCGTATTGGCAGCAGTCGCGAATTCTAGCCGAAGATGAAGTCGAGATGGAGAAAATAGCCGACAAGCCAAACGACAAGCA
>SLOC01000003.1 GCA_007132685.1 Candidatus Saccharimonadota bacterium
AGGTAGACTTGCTTGGAATATATTTATACACTTATAAAGAGTATTTGTAAATAATCTTCATTTCTGAAAATTATTCGAGCTCTACACCCTCGTTTTGATCAGGTGGGGTTAAAATCTTGTCGACAAGCTTGTCGATGTCGTCATTGTTAAGATTGGCTTTAACTGCATAGCCTTCGATGTTGTAGTCTCGCAGTCCGGCCGGCGCATCAATTTCGTTTAGGTTAGAAATTATAAATACACGGATGTCCTTGCCCCAGTCAGTTGCCCGCATACGAGCAAGAATCTGATCTCCTGCAACTTTTGGCATCATCATGTCCAGTAGCACCAATGCTGGACGTTCACGCTCAATTACAGCTAATGCCTCTTCACCGTCGTAGGCTGTAAAGCACTTGTAGCCTATCATTTCGAGCCGCGTTTTATAGATATCTGCCAAACTTTCGTTATCTTCAGCTATGACAATTTTAACTGGCTCAATGTCTTCTTCCATGTGTATGACCCTCTCATAGTTATCTATTACTAATAGTATACCGCACATTTGAATGCAGCTCCTGTTGCGAAATTTAAAATATTTATCAGAAATTTACCAAGAGTAAATAGATTAATGATAATAAACACCCTTGCACCTTAAACTGCATATGTTACGGTGTGAGTTATGAGTCAAAATCCAACCAACCAATCAAATAACAATCAAAAAGCTTTTTATACTGATAGTCGTAGCAGTTACGTGCGTGTCGTCATGCCGGTGCTCTATACGGTATGGGCATTACTTGGAGTATTGCTTATCGTACTATTGTCGATCGGCATGTTTGGCGGAGGCACATGGCAAGAAAATCTCAATCTTAGTGATGCGACTACAACTGACCAATCTGAAGAAGTTGCTCCGGAGTCGCAGCAACCGCCAGCCCAACAGCCACAAGCACAAGAGCCCACTGAAGAGCAGCTCGCATGTGTTGCTGAGCAATTAGGTGAAGAGCGCTTACTTGAACTACAACAAGGCGCTGAAGCCGATGACCCTGAGGAGATTGCGGTTATCGAGTCCTGTTTACTAGAAAATGATGGAGCGCCTGAACAGGCACCTGAAGGAGCCCCTGAGCAACAAGAGCCATCCGAGTAGAACTAGATTTCGCCATGCTCCTCAGAGAATTTTTCTAAACATAGTTGCCTATCACCGAGCGGACAAGTATCTTCTGTGAGCGTGCCGCCGATATTTTCGACATCGTTAAGGCCGCCGAGGTTTATCGCCTCGTATCCTGCTTCGCGCAAAATGCGTACTGCTTCTACAGTTCGGTTGCCGGTACGGCAATACACGTACAGCGTAGTGTTTTCGGAGTTATACGACGGCAGTTCGCCACGTTGGAGTAGTTGTAAGGGGAATAACTCAGCCTCTGGAAAATGACTGTGATAGTACTCTTCTGGGGTGCGAACGTCGAAAAACGCAACGTTGTCATCTGCTGCAGCTACAACGATATCGTTATAACTTAGTTGCTCTGATTCGTCTGTATTCATTTCTTCCCCATTTCGTTGTAAGAACATATATCCTCCTACGATTACAAAAACTACGGCTAACATTGTTACTAAACTTCTGCCTGACATGACACATCACCCCCGTTAAACTTACAAATACAGAATAGCATAAGTTATATCAGCAATATTATTGATGGATGCCAAAATATCTGCGCAAATTTGTTTTTGTAATTCTCTCTGTTTATAATAGAAGTTACTTATCAAACAAAGGAGGGATGTGTGGTGAACGATTTCACGGACTTACTAACAGTATCCGCGAACGAGTTCTGGCAAGCTGTGGGAGGCTTTTTGCCAAATTTACTCGGTGCGATACTACTAATTATCATTGGCGCGTTAGTCGCTAAGTTAGCGGAAAAGCTCGTCAGGAAACTCGTCAGTCTATTAAACCTAAAGTCATTTCAAAAAAGTAAAGCGGTCAAAAAGACACTTGAGTCGACCGATATAAACATTGATCTTGCAAGTTTACTTGGCCGAATTACCTTCTGGGTCGTTATCGTAATATTTGCGTTGGCGATAGCCGAAGTACTTGGTCTTGACGCGATGCGAGACACGATTCGTGATCTGCTTGCTTACGTGCCAAATGTCCTAGCTGCAATCATAGTATTGACCGTAGCTATTGCTGGTGCACGTTTAGTACGTGATGCGATTGCTGCAGCACTCGCTCGCATGAGCGTGGACTTCGCGAAGCCGGTCGCAAACGTGAGCTTCTATGTCATCGTAATCTTCGGTACACTGATGGCGCTCGATCAGCTTGGCTTTGACACAACAATCTTGGCAAACAACATCACTGTTATCGTCGCTGGTGTTGTGTTTGCTTTGAGTCTTGCCTTCGGGCTTGGTGGTCGTGACGTTGCCGGTAAAATAGTAGACCAGCTCTACGACAGCGCAACCAGCCACAAGAAAAAATCAAGACGCTAGAAGAAAATTTAACAAAACCGCTCACCTTTCCCAGTGAGCGGTTTTTTTGTTTTTGTGCGGTAAGCGGTAGTGGTATCATGGCTACACCGACATATGAAAGGATTATTTAGATTATGAAAAAGACGATTGTACTTGTACTTTTAGCCCTAATAGTTGGCGTAGGTGCTGCAGTGTTTGTTGCCAGCCGGGATGCCGATAACGGTGCCAACGAATCGGCTACACAAGAAGAAACAGGCCCACTAGGGGTTGGTCAGCAAACTGAGCTGGGCAATGGTAACGGTGATGCAGCGGAGGCCGAGCAGGTTGTCGTCTACACTGATGATGGGTTTGAGCCAGCAGAAACTACAATTCAGGCTGGTGAAACAGTTGAGTTCATCAATCAAAGCTCTGGTGACATGCATCCTGCATCTGACCCCCACCCGCAACACACCGACTTACCGGATTTCGATGCGCGCGGTAGAGTAGCGCCTGGCGAATCCTATAGCTTTACATTCAACGAGCCAGGTCAGTGGGGTTACCATGACCACTTGCGCTCATTCCAGACCGGCACGGTTATCGTAGAGTAGCATTTTTTTAGAGAGCTACGCTGTCTTGTCAAAGCTTCAGAACCATAAAGCTCCCAGATAGGCTATACTAAAACATATGAAATTACTCATAGTCGGAGCCTCTGGTAAAATCGGACGCCTGCTTACAGAAACAGCGCTTGAGCGCGGGCATGAGGTACGTGGGCTGGTGCTTGATAGCTCGAAGTCGAGGGATATCACGGATGATAACCTCACTGTTGTTGAGGGAAATGCTACGGATACTGCAGTCATGAATCATGCAGCTCAGGGGGTCGATGCAGTTATCAGTGTGCTCGGTCATAATCGATACACCGAAGTCGAAATGCAATCGAATGCCATGCGCGCACTTGTTGCCGCAATGAACAAGAATGGTATCAAGAGACTGGTGAGCTTGACGGGCACTGGAGTGTATACTGCTGGTGACATGCCTAATCTATTGGAGCGAGCGCTCACCGGGATTCTTACGTTTGTCGACACTAAGCGAGCGCAAGACGGCATAAAGCATGTCGAGGTACTCAAGGACAGCCAACTCGATTGGGTAGTACTGCGTACGCCGAAGCATCGCAGTGGCAAAAAGGTTACAAGTTACGAAGTGACACCGAGATTAAAAGGATTTAAGTTTTATGCCCGAAGGCCTAACATCGTAGACTATCTGTTAGTTTTAGCAGAAACCTCGGAGCTACCTGACCGCATGCCGGTAATAAGTGGATAATATGATAGACAAGATACTATGACAAACACCCAACACTCACCAGATACTAACGAAGAGTTCGACAAATTAAGGCATTCTACATACCAACCAGATCAATCTGGCAAAAGTAGTACGTCGAGCGGGCCTCCGAAACAGAAACGGTGGTGGCGCAGAGCGCTCGTGCTAGCAGTGGTTCTTGTATTAGTACCAATGAGCATTTTACTCACGTGGAACCTACGTAATATTTCTACTGCCAGCGAGCAGCTGTTTGGCAGCGGAAACGTATTAGGCTTTATACCAACAAGATCCTTGCCAACTGATCATGCAGGTCGTACAAATATTTTGATAATTGGCAATGCAGCTGATCGAGATACGCATGGCGGGGCTGATCTAACCGATACATTGTTGCTGCTCAGCCTGAGCTCGGATCGCGATGATTATATGCTTAGCATTCCGCGTGATCTCTATGTTGATATACCTGGTCGCAGCATGGGCAAGATAAACGAAGCATTTCCGTTTGGCGAAATCTCAAGCTTTACTCATTCTTCGTATCGAGACGGTGGCGTCGGTGTTGTTGAGCAGTTGGTTGATGACATATTCGGACTGGATGTGCATATAGCGATGATCGTGAACTTTACTGCTGTCGAGGAAGTTGTCGATGCATTTAACGGAATCACCGTGGAGATTGACAGTCCAGATGAGCGCGGTTTATACGACCCGAATTTTCAGCCAGAAGAGGGTGGCCCGTTGCGTCTTGAAAATGGTACACAGGATATCGATGGACAGACTGCACTCCGGCTAACTCGTGCCCGCGGGGCTGCAGGTGGCTACGGCTTCCCGGAATCGGACTTTAACCGGACACGGAATCAGCAGGCAGTTGTGAAAGGCGTACT